>CAYGVZ010000072.1:0-11002 GCA_964353475.1 uncultured Pirellulales bacterium
GACGCGGTGGTCAACTTTATGCGAGGCGACGGCAGGTTCTACTTAGGCGAAGTCGAACGGGAGACGTTCGGTTGCTGAGCCAGGTCAACTTCCAGGTCTGTAATCGTGCCAGCCGGCTGGAGCGGGGACATATTTGCCGCTGAACCAAATATCGCCCGGGAGGATCCCTTCGAGCAGGCGTTTGTCGAGGTAATATTTCTTGAGGTAACCATCCTGGTCAATAACGCCGACTACTCCTCTGACCACCTCGGTGATAGCGCCGTGGAGGACAAGGAAGTCCTGGTCGCCGCTGTATTCTCTGCGTCCGCCGACGTTCTCGGCGCCCCATCCGCCGCCTCCGACTGTAACCGCAGCTTCTACGGTTGTAGTGTCAGGCAGCCATCGGCCCTCGTTGCCCGAGCGTGGGTTGCACACCGCCCTGTATGAGTGTCGTTTGGACGAATTGTTTTTGTCCAGCACTGTGGCGGCCGGCGCCCCGGCGGGTGAAGCTGAAGACGACATACCCGGGTCCGCCACCTTGACGACTCCTTTGGCGATGAGGCCGAGGACGTTCGGATTTTGCGGCGATGGCATGCCGGCGGCATCGCGTGGTCCGTCAACCACTATGGGGTCTGCGATGCGGATGTTTCCCGTGGCGACGACTGTAACCTTGCCTTTAACGAGCATCTGGTCATAACCTGCGCTGCCGATGATGACGTCTCCATCGACGTAGATTTGGCCGCCCGGATCGCTTTCCTTGCTGCCGAACCTCTGTCTTACGTAGGTATCCTCGATAGGAATGATAAGGCCGGTCTGGTCCTCGGGGGCGTAGTGATAGGCGTATATGTCGTATTTGCGGAATGTGTTGCCGCCGCTGCCGGGCACGATTTCGTAATCCCTGGTGCCACCGCTGTACCCGTTGATGGTGCAGTTATTGTTTATCCGCACTTTGCCCACGCCGCCTTCTACGAAGAATTCGAGCTGAACGGCGCTGCGAGGTCTGGAGACATTAGCGGTGCCGACTGGTGTGAACCTGTAGGCGGGGTTGGTGCTGTTGCGGAAACGTTCGACTTTCGTAGTTACGGCGGCTTCGTCTGTAATTCGGACGTCCGGCTGGTCAAAATTGATGCCGTCCTCAAAAAGACCAATTACGCTGTTATACTTGTCGCCGCCGCCCTGTGCATTTCTTGATTCGCCCATCTCGACCCTTTGCAGGAAGTGCGGGTTGCCCGTTATATAAATGTCGCGGTTATCGGGACTGTCGCGCAAATCGTTAATGTGAAGAAGCATATCTATGATTTCACCGTCGGCGAAGTAAACGGGATTTGTTGAGGACGGCCCTGAAGGGATACGGCATTTCCCCATAGCCCAGCCGGTAATTGCCTGAACGACGTAAGTATCGACGACCCTTTTACTGGCGCCGCTGTAACCGGTGGCAAGAATTCTGAAGACGGGTCGTGCGCCTATATAGTCATAGAAGTCAACCGAGTAGTCGCACCTGCTTGGGTCAAAATTAATCGCACCCGATGAACCGCTGGCGCCGTTCTGGAGGGCGCTGACGATATCCAGTTGCTGGCCCATCCAGAAGATTGCCTGTTCGTACCCGGCTTCCGCGGCCAACATCGCCTCGGTTTCGCATTTGGTTTTCACCGCCCGCAGGCGTGCCCCGTAGGCCGCCATCAGCGAGCCGACGGCGAGAGCGGCGAGTATTACCACCACCACAACGATAAGCGGAAGCACGAAGCCGTTATTTCGTCGAGTCATTTCAGTGCTCCTTTTCAAAGCCGACGTGTGATTACGGCCATATATTGCGCATCAAGGTCGCGCCCGTGACGGTGGTCGTTGAGCCGTCAGTTGTGTCGTTGAGAATCATCTTCATTCGCACGCACCCCTTGCCGTCTCCGGCGAGATTTTTGGTCGTGTGGCTGAACTCGATGGATACGACGTTTTCGGCGAGGACGACCGTGTCAACCGCATCGCTGACGATTCTTATGCCGGAGGCGTTGACTCCGCCAGGCGGACAGGGGCCATAGTCGGCCTTCAGCTTGTTACCCTCGAGATACATCAGGACGTAGGCCGTGGATTTTTTCGATGTGTCCATCAGCGAATCGTCAAGTTCAATGTCCCAGTAATGAAATTCAACCGCCTGTCCCACAACGACCTCTTCGGGGTTTACGGGGACGACGGGGTAGAACCTGCCTGCCGCTATCGTATAGAGCTTGTAGTCGGTCCTGTTGGATTTTCTGCCCATGGCGCCGAGAGTGGTAATTGTTTGCAGGGCGTCAATCTCTATCTGGGAGTTGGCGGCGCTGAAGGTATTGAGCCAGCTTCGCTGTCCGCTTTGAAAGAGGATGCCGACTATCAAAGCGATCATCAGGGCCGCTGCGATTGAGACGAGCAGCTCAATAATGGTAAAGCCGCCCCGGCATCTTTTGTTTGTGGAAGCAGTTGAGAACATCGTCATATCACTGGTCGCGCCTTACATAAGTGGTCAAGTAAACACCGGGGTCGTCATCATCGACCATCCCCGGCCCGAGATTATTTTTCCATCGCACCGTTACGTTGATTTTTCGCAGCTCAATGTCCGCCACGTCATCGTCAGCGACGTGCTCGTGGAGCATGCTTATGTAGTAACGGGTGTTGTCAATTGTGATTGCAACCTGGCCCCATTCTTCAGTGCCGGATGCCTCAAAGCCCATTTCGAGATATTCGGGGTCGTAATCCTCCTCGCCGCCGGTGCTTTTCCAGTCCTCAATAAGCAGTTGGCCTATGCGGGTAGCAGCCAGTTGCACCTGGGCAGTACGAATGTGCTTGATACAAAGATACTGGTAACACAATGTTCCTAGGGCGGCGATGGTGATAAGCGCCACGGCGAGCATTACCTCAACAAGCGTAAAGCCGCCCCTGTGTCCGTTTCCGTGCGCGGCCGGCCTGATAAGATGACCAGACGCCCCTGAAGTGATGCGAGGCAACGGCAGCAGCATAGATTCGAGCGGTTTATTTGTGGTCATCGGTGCAACCTTTGATGTTTTCTGATACCTCCGGTAATCGTGCACAGGTTTTCCCCTCCGGCGATTTTGCCTGTCACCTGTACATGGCTCGCCCCTGCGGCCCCGCGAGCCGGGCAGTAAACAATCCCAACTCATATAAAATATACGCCAGGAATCAGAAAAGGCAAACTGACGGCGTCGAAAAAAGGAAACTTTTTACGGGCAACTTCTCAGATGGTCTGAATATGGGACGTTCCTTCCGGCCGCTTATAATCAGGTGCGAACCAGTATTGTAGTAAATCCGCCGTCGTGGTCGAAGCGATCAGCGGAGGGAAGGACGATTTTCTCCACTTGCAGTTGAAAGTGGGGGTTTGCGTCGAGGAACTGCTGTATGAGGCGGTTGTTCTCGGCCGGCTGGATGCTGCACGTGCTGTAGCAGATCACGCCGCTTGGTTTTACCAGTTGCGCGGCGCGACGCAACAACCGGATTTGGGCTTCCGCCAGCTCATCCGTCGATTTCGGTGTTATCCTGTATCGGACCTCCGGTCTTTTTGCCAGCACGCCTGTATTTGAGCAGGGGACATCCAGCAGCACACAGTCAAAAGGGCCGATTGACGTTGTCGTTTTATCGAGATTGCTATGATCGACGACTGTGATGTTCTTCTGGAGTCCGAGGCGGGAGACATTATCACTTACCATTTGCAGGCGATTGCCGTCTATGTCGGTAGCGATGATTTTTGCGCGGCCGCCCGTCATCTCGGCCAGTTGAGTCGTTTTTGTACCCGGCGCGGCGCACAAGTCAAGGATTACCCAGTTGGGTTGCGGCCGCAAGAGGCGAACTGGTTCATTGGCGGAAAGGTCCTGCACGGCAAACAGCCCTTCGGCAAAACCGGGCAGGGCGGCAATGGCGCCGGGACTTGTGAGCTTTATCGTTTCTCTATCCGGCTCGATTTCACAATCAATGTCGGCGTCGCTCAGCAGCTTTCTCAGGCGCTCGGCGCTGGTCTTGAGGACATTTGGCCGCAGATAGACGCTCGGCCTACGATTACTCGCAAAGCATATCTGTTTTGTCTGCTCCGACCCGTATTCCCTGACCCAGCTATTCACAAGCCAGCGGGGCAGGGAAAATGCCGCAGCAAGATAATCAGCACAGGCGATGCGCTGGTCGGGCAGTACCTCGATGTCAAATTGACAGCCGGTCGATAGCGTTTGCGGGATTGTGCTTTTCGGGTCGGCAGAGTCGAGAGGGGCGTTTCGGTTGATGATATGGCGAGCGGCCTCTCGCAGGACGGCGTTGACGAAGCCGGCGTGTTTTTCACCGGCAACAAGTTTTGCGCATTCGACCGCCTCATTTACGATTGCGTGCTGGGCAGTTTGGGGACAATAGACCAGTTCATAAGCGGCTACCCGCAGGACGTTGAGGGTTTTGGCCTGTATTCTTTTTGTGCGGGTGTCGGAAACCTTCTCGATTATCGAGTCCAGAAGTGCGCGATTTTTGATTGTCCCGAGGACGAGGTCAGTGGCTCGCTGTTTTTCCCGTGTCTGCTCAAGCGATTGTTCGAGAACGGGGCCGATGAATTTTTTGCGCGGGTCAACTTTCGTCAGGATGTCCGCTGCAATGCGACGCGGGGATATGGCGTGGGGATGGGGCATTTCACTTTTCGATTTTGAGGAGCATATCGCCGGTTTGTGTGGCTCTGCCGTTGACAAAATCGGCAAAGTCCATCAGTCGGCCGCCTTCGGGCAGGATTTGGATTATGCGAAGAGCGTCCTTGCCGCAGACGACATCCAAATGTTCATCGAATGTCCCCGTGGGCAGGGATGGTGCACCCGACTCGGCCACCGCCGCCCGCGCGATTGTAACTCGGCATTGTTTGGCGGTCTTCTGAGACAGATAGAGGGCGGATGCGCCGGGCCAGGGCCAAAGACCCCGAATCTTCCGTTCGAGAACCTGCGCCGGTTGAGTGAAATCAAGGAAGCCATCCGACTTTTTCAGCTTGGGCGCTAATGTTACCTTCGACTCGTCCTGTTTTGTGTAAACGGCTGTGCCTGCCTCTATCTGGTCGAGTGTTTTAACAAGCAGCGGCGCGGCGATTTGGCAGAGGCGGTCGTGAAGCTCGCCTGCCGTTTCGTCGGGCCTTATGTCGATTGCCTGCCGGGCGAGGATGTCGCCGGCGTCCATTTTTTCGGCGACGGTGATTATACTGACGCCGGTTTGCATCTCGCCGTTGATTATCGCCCAGTTAATGGGCGCGGCGCCGCGATACTTGGGCAACAGCGATGCGTGGACGTTTATCGCGCCTTTGGGTGCAACAGCGATGACGTGCCGGCTTATTTTCTGGCCGTACGCGATTACCACGAGGCAATCAGGTCTGTTAGCAGCGATTTGTTCGATAATCTGCGGGCTGTTTACATCGGCAGCTTCAACATTTTTTATTGAGCGCTGCTGCGCCCAAATCGCCACAGGCGTTGCCGTGGTCTTTCGGCCTCTGCCTGCGGGCTGCGCCGGCTGGGTGACGACCAGGGCCAGTTTGTGGCTCGATTGCGCAATCGCGTTGAGGCACTCTACGCCAAATTCTCCGCTGCCGATATAGACGAGCTTCATTCCTGTTCAGCAAGCAAATAGTCGAATGTTGTTATGCGTTTTCCTGCTGGTCTTCGAGTTTT
Organism: uncultured Pirellulales bacterium; assembly: GCA_964353475.1. GTDB lineage: Bacteria > Planctomycetota > Phycisphaerae > Sedimentisphaerales > Anaerobacaceae > CAYGVZ01. The sequence goes on from CAYGVZ010000072.1 coordinate 5,637, forward strand.
TTCAGGTGTTTACGATGGGTGATTTTTGCAACCTGGCTCATACGATTGACGATAGTGACACCCTCGATGTGGTCATATTCGTGCTGCAAAGCCCGCGCGTAAAGCCCATCGGCTTCTTCGGTGAATTGCTTCCCGTCGAGGCCGGTGGCGGTTACGACCGCCCTCTTGTACCGTTTTATCTTTGTATAGATTCCGGGGACCGAAAGGCAGCCCTCTTCGGTTTCATCAAGGTCGCCGGCGGGTTTGACGGTGGGATTGACAAAGACGCGGACGTTGTCTTTGCCGCCATCCAGTGAGATTATGAAAAGTCGCAGCGGCACACCCGCCTGCGGGGCAGCTAAGCCGACACCCTTGTGTTCAATCATAATATCGGTCATCTTCTCAACCAGCCGACGGATGCCGTCGTCAATCTTCTCCACCGGCTGCGCCTTGCCGGCCAGCACCTTCGCCGGGTAATGGGTAATTCGACACTTAGCGACCTCGGTCATTTTTGAACGGCTCCTGTCTGCCAAAGTTCGGAGGATATCTGTTAATCGAACTCATCGCCGTCGAAGGTATTGCCTAAGTACGTCTTCTTCACAACCTCGTTCTGGATTATCTGTGCGGGAGTACCCTCAGCGAGGACTTTGCCGTGGTCAATGATATAGGCCTTGTCGGCAACCTCAAGGGTTCGCTCGACGTTGTGGTCTGTGATAAGGATGCTGACGCCGCCTGCGACAAGGCGCCTGATTTCACGCTGGAGGTCCTGGACGGTAATAGGGTCAACACCGCTGAAGGGTTCATCGAGAAGAATCAAAGAAGGGTTAGTCACCATAGCCCGCGCGATTTCGAGTTTGCGCCTCTCGCCGCCCGACAGGAATCTGCCCTGGCTGTCGGCGACCTCGGATAAGCCAAACTGCTCGATAAGCATATCGGCTCTTCTGTTTCGTTCCTGCTTAGTGACGGCCATCGTTTCAAGAATCGCATAAAGGTTGTCGCGGACGCTGAGACGCTGGAATATGCTCGGCTCCTGCGACAGGTAGCCGATACCCAGGCGCGCCCGCTTGTACATCGGCAGTTCGGTAATCTCGGTATCGTTGAACGTTACCTCTCCGGCGGTGGGCGTAATCATCCCCATAATCATACGGAAGGTGGTCGTCTTGCCCGCGCCGTTTCGGCCGAGCAGTCCCACGATGCTGCGTCGCTCGATGGCAACCGAGACGTCGTTGACGACGGCCCTGCCGCTGTATTCCTTGACAAGCCCCGTGGTTTGTAACAGCGTACTATTTGTCAATTGCGTACTCCGGAGAATCGCCTGAACCCGATTCAAGTGTGCCGTATTATAACAACACAGCCGGTCAAAGCAAAGAAATACGTGGAACAGAGGCGTCGAATGAAAAACCTGATAAATCCTCTGGTTTTTTCGATGCGTTTTTGATATTAACTACCGGTTGCATTGCGCCCGGCAGAACTGCGGGATGCGTCAGAGACAAACAGACGGATTATAATGAAGCGGATATGTTTGCAGTTATAAGCGATATACACGCCAATCTTGAGGCGTTGAAGACGGTGCTGGCCGATATTGAAAGCCGGGACATCAAGACGATTTATTGTCTCGGCGATGTAATCGGCTACGGCGCCAACCCGAGGGAGTGTCTTGACCTGATTATCGACAAGACCCAGTGGTGCGTCATAGGCAACCACGATTACGCAACGCTTTATGAGCCGACCAATTTCAACTACGGCGCCGAACAGGCGAGCTTCTGGACGCGGTTTAACCTCGAGGCGGAGGAGAATGAGCAGTCGCGCGACAGACGATGGGCGTTCCTGGGCAAGCTGCCGATGAGGCGGTCGCTTGTCGCCCGAATCGGGGACGTTGACGCGACAATAGATTTCATTCACGCCTCGCCGCGTAAACCCATTAACGAATACATCTTCCCGGACGACGTTTATACAAATCCGGTTAAGGTCAGGGTGTTGTTTGAGCGGGTGAAGCACGTCTGTTTTGTAGGCCATACTCACCTGCCCGGCGTGTTCCTGGATGAGCCGGACTTCTACCTGCCGGCGGAATTAGGCAGCGTGTATCCAATAATTGAAGACGAGAAGGCAATCATCAATATCGGCTCCGTGGGCCAGCCGCGGGACAGGGACAATCGCGCCAGCTACGTCTATGTAGAGGAGAACGAGGTGCATTTCGTTCGGCTGGAATATGATTTTCGCGCCACCGCCGACAAGATACGGGCAATCGAGCAGTTGGACAGGTTCAACGCTGACCGCCTCGAAGAAGGAAGGTGACGAGGTACCCTATGAGTTCTAGGAGCATTTTGACCGCGGCACTTACGGCATTCTGCCTGCTCTGTGCGGCGTTGATTGTTCAGTCGGGGATTTTTCGCTCTTCACCTCAGCCGTGCATTCTTTTGCAGAGCAAGGCGGCTCAACCGGCCGTGGCAATTCAGGCAGACGACAACGCCCCTGCGGCAATCGTCGCTTCGGGAAGGAGTTTTACCGCGGATGGCGGCCCGGCAGAGCAAATTACCCTTGGCTCACTCGATGCGAACACCGGCTTTGAGTTTGAGGTGGTGCTTTCATCTAAAGGCGCGGGGATTGAACGGGCAACGCTTTCCGGATTCGACGACCGCAATTACAAGAACCCGCAGCCATTAGTGCTGCTGTCGCCTGTGAAGTTGCCGGATGGCTCGCAGGTGCTTTCGCTGTCAAATGAGGCGTTTGTGTTTGTTCGTGACGGCGTGCAGCTTCGGCTGGACAGATTAAACTGGCGGAGCTTCGATGTGGAGAAACGGGATGATGGCTCACAGACCGCACGGTTCGAGGCAATCATCAAGGACAGCCAGACCAGCCAGCCGGTCGTAAAAGTCACCAAAACATACCGAGTTGTTCCCAAGAGTTATCATCTCGAATGTGACATTGACGTTGAGAACCTGTCGCCCGTGGCGGAATCGGTGCGATTCGGTATTGTCGGGCCGGCAGGAATCGGCAAGGAATCCCCGTCAACAGATGAAAGAAAGGTGGTGGGCGGATTCCGCGCCTCCGACGGCACTGTTGTACCATCCGTTAAGGATATTGCGATACCCTTCCCGACCAATTTTTTCTCTCGCAACGTCGGCCTGAGAACAACGACGGACGAATACCAAATCGCGGCAGGTTCTGGAAGCACAGAAAGAACGGAGCAGGCGAGAGCAGACCTCGATGTCGGGCGCAATCTGCCGACCAAGCACAGGTACAGCGGCTTCCTATGGGCCGCCATCACGAACAAGTATTTTGCCGCGATACTGCGGCCGATGCCCGATGCCGGCAGGGACTATTGCGACTGGCTGAAGGAAAAAAGCGGCTGGTACTATAACCCCGATGCCGACAAGGCGGCGGCCAGCGGGGACGAGGCCATATTCATAAGGGCAGGCACGGCGGCTTTCGATATGCCAGCGACAAACAGTTCGACTTCGCTCACTGCAAGTCAGGCCAGCGCATCGAGAAGGTTCGCCTTCCAGGTTTTCCTCGGCCCCAAAGACAAAACCCTCTTTGACTCGAACCCACTGTATAAGTCGCTCGGATTTTTCCATACGATTGATTTTATGCCGTGCTGCTGCTGCCCGACTGCAATTATAAATCCGCTTGCGTTTGCGATATTGTGGTCGATGAAATGGATGTACACGTACCTGGTCGGTAATTACGGCATAGTCATCATCATACTGGTCTTCATTGTTCGATTGCTGCTGCATCCCCTGACCAAAAAGAGCCAGGTCTCGATGAGCAAGATGACCAAGCTGGGTCCCAAGGCCGAGGAGATAAAGCAGAAATACGCGGATGACAAGACCGAGATGAACCGGCAGATGATGGCGCTTTACCGTGAGCACGGCGCATCGCCGGTTATGGGGATGGTGCCGATGATGGTGCAGATGCCGATATGGATTGCCCTCTACGGCGCAATCTACGCGAGCATTGAGCTTCGCGGGGCGTCGTTCCTGCCTTTCTGGATAACCGACCTCTCGGCCCCTGATGCACTGTTCCGCTTCCCCGCGGGGGTGAAGCTGCCGCTTATGGGCGAGTCGTTCAACCTGCTGCCGATACTGATGGGCGTGGCGTTTTATCTGCAACAAAAACTGACGCCTTCGCAGGCGGCAGCAGCAAATCCGCAGGCGGCCCAGCAGCAGAAAATGATGATGATTATGATGCCGATTCTGTTTCCACTGATGTTATACAACTCGCCATCGGGCTTGAATCTTTACATTATGGCAAGCAGCTTTGCCGGCGTGGTCGAGCAGTACGTCATCAGGAAGCACATCCAGGAAAAAGAGCAGCGCGAAGCGCAGGGGCTTGTACCCGTAACGAGCAAGACCGGCGGCAAAGTAAAAAAGAAAAAGCCCAAGCCGTTCTTCAAAATATAACTGCGATTGCCGTCATTCCCTCGCAGCCGAAAGGTATATTTAGCCCCCCAATTTATTGGGGGGTTATTGCTTATGTTTATGAACGCCGACACCATCGTAGCCGTAAGTTCTCCGACAACCGACCAAAGGGTAATTGTCCGCATTACGGGGCCCGATGCAGTCAGCACGATGCAGCAGATTTTCGCTCCTCGCGTCGTTGCTGCAAAACAGGGAATTACATCCGGGACAATTACTATCGAGGCGGGTCTTGAGGTCGATGCGATTCTGTACCTGTTCGCTGCACCGCATTCATACACGGGTGAAGACGTTGCCGAGATACATTTTTATGCTAACCGCTCCATAACCGAGGCGCTGATAAGCAACCTGTTGGCGATGGGGCTGTGGTTAGCGGGGCCGGGCGAATTCACCGCAAGGGCATATCTGAACAACAAAATCGACCTTGCCCAGGCGGAAGCGGTCAACGAAATCATAACCAGCTCCAACCGATACCAGCTTGCCGCCGCTGAAAAAATGTTGGCTGGAGACCTGGCAAAAACCACCAGGCATATCGCCGCATCGATACTCGTTTGCCTCAGTGAAATTGAAGCGGGACTGGATTTCAGCACGGAAGATATTGACTGCGCGGGCCAGAGACAACTGCCGGAAAAAATGTCGGCCATAAAGACGTCGCTCGAAGAGCTGCTTGCGACCGCGGTTCGCTGCGAGTCGATGATTGACCTGCCTGCGGTTGGGATTGCTGGTGCGCCGAATGCGGGCAAGAGCACGCTATTAAATAAACTGTTGGGCAGACGCCGCAGCATCGTCTCGGCAAAACGCAAGACAACGAGGGACGTACTGACCGGCGAACTTACACTGACACACTCTCGATGCGTCATCTTCGATTGCGCGGGATTGATTGCCGAGCCGCAGACGATACTGGATAAGCTCGCTCAGCAGGCGGCTGTGGAGGCGTTGCGAAATGCGATTGTCGTTATATTCTGTGTG
>CAYGVZ010000073.1:0-10959 GCA_964353475.1 uncultured Pirellulales bacterium
TGTTGAATTTCTTAATTGCTTTACCGTGGGTTGTTTTGTAATATGTTCGCTTCTGTGCGTTCCTATATTTTCTTAATGCTTCACTAGTTGCCATTCAAAAAACCGTCCACATCAATATTCTTCTCGCAATATAATTTACATTTCTCTTTTAAACAATTTCCCTGTTCTTCTATACTTCTGCATCCAAGAGGAACATATTCTCCATCAGAAATATATTGTATCTTTCTTCGGGTTATTTCCTCATCCCAGTCAACAATATCGAATGTTTTCATTTCATCTATAATATCATCCTCGGACATTCCTTTTGCTAATCTTAATGCCACGTAGGATAATCTAATCAATTCTCGAGGTTCTGGATCTGTTCTCATAAGTTCCTCTATACAAGGATACTCGTGGAACTCCCTCTTTTCATATGTAATAGGTTTCGCTACATAGGTAGTTAGCAATAAATCATCAATATCAATAGGAATGCCTGGATTATATGCTATTTCTTGGCATAAATCACCTTTTATATTATATGTATAGACCATTCTCATAATTCTCTTGGTATCGCCGAATATCTGAATATCCGCTGTTTTTAAATCCAGCATATTTACAAACCATTTCTGAAATGCTCGGAGGCATTCTCTACTATATGGTTTTGGGATAACTTTAACCATTATATGGAATCCTTTCTTTCCAGAGTATATCAAATGAACATTATAGTTTAATTCAACGAACTTATTATAGAGTTTTATCGCGTCTTTCCAGGCAGGTTTAATATCATCCTTTGAATCGAAGTCGAATGGAACGAACATTACAAATGGAACTTCATCTACATAGGTGCAGATAGATAAACCAATATTCTCCTCCCCAAGGTATTTACCTACGAGTTCGTAGATTTCTTCTCTTGAGGTTACAGGTATCTGGTTGCCGGTTCCGTTGTTCCAGTGGCTAAACTTTCTAATTCCAAAAGGAATATCTAAGAGGTCGTTCATAATTACAGGAAACACTTTTCTATTCTTTCTTTTATTCTTTTTCTTATTTTTGGCTTCATTTTAGCTAAATCTAATGTATCTTCAAATTCCTTTTCGATTCCGTCCATAACAGATTCTATAAGGTATTCTTTGAATTTTTTCTTTATTATCATCTTTGGATAATATACATCCTTGTGTCCGTGGTCAGCTAATATAGTTTCAAATTCCTCGAGTTTCATTTATATACCCCAAACAGTCCATATACCATCAGGAACAATTAAGAAACCTCTTACTCGTGTTCCGTCAACATAATTATAGTTACTCTCTGAATTATAGATTAACAATTCTCCATTCTTTAGTGAAAACCAGCAGAATGGAGTAATTTTTAACATTGTCCATTTAGTAAAGTTCAAAGATACATTACAATCTTTGATAAATTTCCAAGAAGAAGGATTTCCAACTTCTTTATATCCAGCGATTAATGCTTTTCCTTCGAATGATAATGTATATGCTTCTCCACTAATAGCCAAAAAAGGTAAAACCATTAATACTATTAGCATAAAAATAAATATTTTTCTCATTTATATACCTCATTAATTTTCTTCTTAATCTTATTATATTCCTTTTCGTCCAAGTCTGCTGTTGCTAAATGCTGGCAATCCTTAAAGAAACAAACCTGGCAGATTCTATCTTCACAAAACTTTGGTTTTTTAGGAGTTTTATAATTAGGATCGTATTCCGGGTTTCTTTTTCTCATTGTTTTGAATTCCCCCATATCCACAATTTCGTATATATATTTATCTTTTTTGGTGGAAAGTTTCCTCATACAATACCCCTCAAGGATTATATGATTCCATCCCATATCATTCGAATTCATATTTAACTTCCATAATAATGCAGCGTTTGCCTTCTTTTACCAATGTCTTTGCGAGCATATATAATTCCTCCCAGTTGTTTGAATATTTGCTCGTGTATATGTTGCTCTCATCATCCTCAATATCCATACGATAAGATTCCTCTTCGTATGCTTTTAATTTATAACCTTCTCTATTAAATTCTTTCATAATACCTCTGCAAAGTAAGCAGTTTTAAATTCCTCTTCAGTTGATTTTAAATAATTCCTCCCAAGAATTTGTTTGATACCAATCCATTCTTGGGGGGTTAATAAATACTCTGTCTCATCGAAATGAATCTCGACAATATTATTAAATGAAAGAAAACTGTAGGGATATTCTTTAACTTCCATAATTTTTATATAGGTATAGGTATAACATTGACTATCTTTCCTTTTTCTAAAATAATTTTAACATAACCAATTGGTAATGGTGAATAAGCTTTCCTTTCTGCATAAGAAACAGAGTCTGTATCATAATTACCAAGAAATGACCCACAAGAACATTGATATTGTGTTTTTGATTTAAGTTCCTTCCCATCCAATTTTAACCTATCCATTGAAATATTAACACCAAGTTTATGAGTGTGACCAGCTGCTATTACATCTACATCACTTAAGATACGAGAGTAACTATCTAATTTTGTATAATTAGATCCTGTGCTTATTCCAGCTCCACAACCATGAAATGTTACTAATGTGATAGATTCTTTTCCTCTATTAAGAGTTATTATTGCAAATCCATCTCCAAGATATTCTATATTATGTCTACCACAAATCCTTTTTAATTCATTAAAGGATGTTTTTCTAGCAAAAGTAGATTCATGATTTCCATTATGTAAACCTATTATTTTATTTTGTTTTGCTATAGGTTCTATATCTTCTTCAAATTGTTTCCACTGTTCATCTATTAAAGTATCAAAATTATTTCCATTGGCCTTTAATAAATCTGCTATTTCCTCTGGATTATATCTAGGATCCATGGGAGTTATAGATTCAACCCAATCACCAAGTCCTATCATATATCCATTTGGATTCTTTTCTATTTCTTCTATCACTCTTTTAAATTTGCTTCGCTTGCCTCTCGGATAATGGGTATCACCAAGTATATATATTTCCATTTTTTCCGGCGTACTTCTTTCAATTATTGCTGTCATATTTTCCTCTACCTTCTAAATAAGTTTTTACTTCTGATAATTTATCATTTAAATCAGGATATCTTCCTCTCGTAAATTGTCTTCTATAATTTTTTCTTTCTAAACATGTATTACAAAGATTTATAGATTTTGGACCTATAGGGTTTTTTCTACAGCTACAACAAATTCCATTTTTTTTACATTCTATATAGATCAATCTAGTTTTTTCTCTTTCTTCTTTTCTATGAGAAATATGATATTTTCTAGTAGCTCCATTTGCTTTTTTGTAGCAATCGTAACAATGTAAATTGGACTCTTCCATCATAGGTTTTTTAAAACATCTAAAACATAACCTATCTTTTTTACATCTCTCGTATTCTTCTTTGAATATTTTGTGCCTACAAGATTTACAATATGAATGTAATTTGTCTTTACTTTTAGATCTTTTATGAAACTCTGTTTCTAATTTTAATTCTTTACATATACTACATATTTTCATTTACTTTTCTCCAAAATTTGTCTCACTTCTAATAAATCTTTTTGTAAATCTGGATAATATCCCTCTCTAATATATTGTAATTTTGTTTTTTTATTATAACATTCTGTACAATAATATTTACTTGGACTTAATATACCTATGTATTTTCCACAAGTTGTACATAATCCAAGTTTTTGACGTTCTAAATCTCTTTTTCTACGATAAATATTATGTTTATTTAAACATAAACTACATAAACTTGTTGATAAATCTAAATTTATATGATTTTTACCGCAAACAGTGCAAATTCCATTTTTTTTATTTTCTAATCTTTTATTTTTTTTCTTTATATTTATAATCTCTCTATTTTTTGAATGATATATCTTTAAACGACTAAGAACTTTTTCTCTATTTTTGATACGATATTCTTTTCCTCTTTTTCTTTCATATTCTTTATTTTTTATATGATAATCTTTCATATATTTACTTCTACAACTTCTACATTCACTATGTAATTTATCCTTATTACTTCTATTCTTACAAAATTTTTCTGTAGATAACTCTTTTTTACATTTACTACATTTTTTAGTTTTCACTTTATTGAACTCTCCTAAAGACACTAAAACAGCGTATTCTGTTATTATGTCCCATACAAACTCCTACTAAAGCTACTTCTTTAGCATTCTTTGGACAAGCTGGGACAATATAATGTAATAATCCTACACATCTACCAATCTCCACGGAATTAATAGCGTTCCTAACTAATTCGTTGGGTTCTGGTAAAAATCCATTAAATTGACTATAATGCTTTGCGTCATCTAATGTGTAAGGCGGATCTATTAGAATTGCCTTCCAATCTCCTGGAGGGATTCCTTTCTTTATATCCTGGCAGAAATCTGGTTGTAATGCCGGGTCTATATCCAAGGTTTTGTCGTTAGGTCCATAGGCTTTTTTATTAGGATATGCCTTTGCCATTCCTCCACATACGTGGAGTATGGAGTCATCTGTTGAACATCCAAGTAATGTTCTCGCTCGCTCAAGAAATCCGTTTGGATAACTTCCGTAATATTTTACTTTTGGTCTAGCTAAAAGCCAGACATCACATACAGGTCTATAACTCATAATTCACCAAGGCCACATTTTCTTTTTCTTTCTCTTTATTAACCACTCAATCGATATATATGTAAACCAAACCACCAGAAATCCAAGAATCAGCGAAGTAATTATATATCCTAGAGTATTAGTTCTAACTTCCAGCAAATCATTATGTATAGAATAATCTATTGCCCAGAAAAATAATCCTGAAACAACAAGACTAATCAAGATCATCAGAGCGAATAGGCCGTTTTCTTTTAGGTAATTCCCCATTTTCTTCCTCCTTGAATTTTGGCATCCAATTGTAGCGTTTCATATTACAAAGTTTACAGGCGATTTTCTTTTCTCCTTCTTTAGAATATCCCAAACCACCGCAATTAATACAGGCGATTTTTACCATATTTTCGTCCATTGCGTAGAGTTGTTCTACCTTATTAATCATTTCTTCCTGAATTTTGTTTGCCTCTAAAATATGTTCATCGCGTTTTCGTGCCATACTTTTAATTTCATCTTCTAAATCTTCTTTATTTTTCATAACCTTTTCCATTTTCACAACAGGAACCTTCGCAGGTTTTAACATATTCTTTTTCTTCAACTATAATTGTAACATTTTCTTTAACAAATATCTCAACTTTGTAACCAGGAGTTCCTTTTAGTTCAAATCCGCATTCTTTGAGGATATCACAAATATTTTCTTTTAGTGTCATAGTAACTCCATAAATACTTCTTCTGGTGTTATCTCTTCAATATCCCAATACCTTCTATAAAATGTTGTTGATGTATAATAAGCTTCTTCTCTAAGTATACTTTTTCCTGATATAGTTTCTTTGTCAACAAAAGTTACCTTGATTATATCGTAATTTTTATTTTCTTTATTTATCATTTTTACATAATTATTTATGTAAGAGTTCATATAAATTCTCCGCTGCTTTCTTTCCTAATATCGCTTCCAGTTCTTTAGGATTTGCTTTACATATATCTTCAATTGTCTTAAAACTACCTAGGCAAAGTTTTGCTGTCTTTATACCAATACTCTTAGCACATGTCAACGAGTTCTCTTTTCTATCTTGTAAACTTTGTGGTTTCCTTAATAGTAATTTTGGTCTTTCGTGGTGCTTTCCATCTTCGTTGAGTTTCTTCTCGAGTGAAGCAAGGAACGACACGAACTCGTTTTCCGTGTCAAATTGCATTATTTTAACCTTTGGATAACTTAATAGGATAGTTGTTAATGTCCCGAGATAAACTGAATGAATATAGCGGTTCCTACAAAAATAGAACGCTTCCCATTTGTTATCGTTAATAATTGCCAGTATTGGATTCTCATATTGAATAAGCGAGTTTAATTGAGTAAATAACCTTTTATCTGAAATCGAGGCAACGAAATCCTGGATTGTCTTTCTTTCCACAGCGTAGCCATCGGAGAGCAAGTAGTCTCCACATTCAATGAATTCCTCGACTACAAGTAAGTCTTTCTTACCTTTTAGTTTTTGAATTATTTGCTTTGGTTCTCTTACGTCTACTATCATTCTTTTTCTTCTTTGATTTTTTAACATCTACAACAGCCGTTTCATTATCCCAGATTTTTCCATTATCCTGGTAATACGCATCGCATTCCTTCATACATTTTTTCCATTCTTTTTCATCAACTTTAGAATTGTCAGGTATAAGTCTATCTATAACTATGTCCTTCCAATTTTTTTCTTTGGTTGGAACCATTAATACCCAGACAATTGCTCCGCCAGTTAAGCAACCTAATAGAAATATTAATATAAACTCTATCATACTTCACCTATTATTAATTCCTTTAAAATGTAATCAAAATCATTTATATTTCTATTGTAAAAAGCTTTTATATAATAAGAAAAGCTTCTAATATTTCCTTCATACATAACAGTTCCACTTCCATATATTTCAGCATTATAACCAACATCTATAACTGTTTCATTATTGAATGTAATTGTTTCTGGGTTCTTTATGTAATCTTTTATAAATTCTCTAGTTCTTTTTACATGATCTACTGTAGGTGGTCCATCATCTAAACATCCAGAAAATAAACTTATTAATAATATAAATACAATTACTGCGAGGATTTTTTTCATATCCACATCCAAATCTGAATTTCCTTCGGAACATTTTCGTTCTTCATTCTACACCTATCACTTTATAGTAATCTCGTTCTATTAATTCCTTTGCCAGTTTTATTGCTTCCTTATCGGTCTTTGCCTCTACATTTACAATTACTTCGTCCGGCTTTACGAATACCCAATCCAAGCCGAATAGAGGTCCACCGTTGTAACAACTTACTTTGTATTTCATTTAATACCTCTTATTGTGTTTTATAGGTCTGCCTTCATTAATCTTCATCTTTTTAGTAATTTCTGCCTCGATATCAAAATCTAATGCTCCAACTAAATCACCAAGACGTATGAACGAATCTGCGATTTCTTCTCTCAAATTAGGTTCATCTTCTTTTCTATCTGCTTCCACAATTTCACAAATTTCTGTTATTATAAGAAGTAGACATTCCGATATAGGTCTACCATCTTTCCAAAAACCACTTTTTATTGCTTGGTCGTGAGCTTTTTTACACATCTCATTAATTTCTATATTACCACTCTCCATTAATTATAGAATTAATATTAAATCCATAAATATTATTTATAACTTCTTCTAGTGATTTTCTATGTAAGGCTCTTTTTCTTTTAAAATCTTTTCTATGTAATGATTTAGGGATTGGTATTGTAAATAAATCATTAATATGATGAAATTCTATTTCAATTTCAGGTGGAAATGGATTTTCCATAATTGGAATAAATTTAATGTTTCTTCGTCTTTTACAACATTTATCTAAATAATAAGATTTATTTTTATTATAGTTATCTCTGGTTCTTTCACTACAGCATATTTTACATATATTGTAATGACCTGTCTTAAATCTTGGATAACCATTTTGATTAATAGAAGTAGAATTATGAAATTCATTTAAAGATTTAGGAATTCTACATTTCCTACATATTAACTTTCCATCATTAGTTAATTTAACTTTTGGATGATGTATATACGTTCTTTTTTTATAATTTTTTTGTTTTGTATATTCACATTCTTTACAATGATATTTATGAGTTCTTAAAAAAGATGGATAGTATTCACTACTATCTTTTATTTTTTTACATTTACTGCATTGGATTTTATTTAAAGTATTTTTTATTTTCATAATTCTTTACTTATTGACATCACATTTATACTTGCAAATTATGCTACCTTTTGGAGCAACATTATGCATTCCATCTGGTTTCTCTATGAATTCTTCACCACAAACATCACAAGTTAGCCAGCAAGAATTCTTATCCTTCTGGATTAGATTTTTGTGTGTGCAAACTTCTTTTACTAATTTCTCTAGTTTTTCAATTCTCTTTCTATTATCTATTATATAATCAAACCAAAATTTATCTTTATACCATCTACTCATTATTATCAATCCTTCTCCTTAAGACTAATTTTCAGGCTATAATGTGCCACTTTTTATATTTTTGCTATAAAGTATAATGTATTAGGCAGTTTTAGATTCAATTTGCCTAATACTATATACATTTTTTTATGCTACGTCTTTATCCACGTCTGAAGGTTTATCGAGTTCATCTTTCTTGAAATTATACTTCTCGATAGCTACTTGGAATGCCTCTAAAAGGTCCATTTCCATTCCAAATTGTTCTTTGCTGACTTCTATAGTTGTATCTGTGTGTCCGCATTTATCGCAAATCCGTTTTCTTGTCCAGAAACCAGTTCGCTTGGACATTCTGCTGCCTTTGGCCATATATCGGCCACCACAATTTTCTATGGGACATATCATTTTTTCTTTCTCCTTAAACTTTTGAAATCATATTTAGATTTCTTTTCTTCTTTAATATCCTTAATTTCCTTGCCATTTTTCTTTGATTCTTTCTTTTCTTTATCTAACTCAAATAATTCATCGTAGGCTTCGACAACGCATTTGACTCTCCAGCATTCTGGAATATCGTTTGGCAAATGCCCTGCGACTATCCTAGCATACTTATATTCTATGTATGTATAGAATGGGTCGGTTCCTTCTATTAATAGTCTATTTGTTATTGTGTCCTGCTTCCATTTTTTAAGAGAACGATTTACCCAGTCATTATCTATCTTACTTTGACTTAACTCTAGGAGTTTTTTGTTGCACTTGTTGGGGTTTATTTTTCTTACTTTTTGGCTCTTCATACGGTAGTTTTCCTCCACAATTTGGACAGAGACATAGATTAGTAATCCATGGTCCGTGAACTTTAATTATCTGATTACACTTTGTGCATAGAATACAATCCTTCGGCAATTTCTTCATTTTCTTTGGCAATTGAACTTGAGGAATTCCGTGAGATTTAGGTTTCATCGGTTGAGGAACTATTTTACTTAATGGTAGTTCCTTATTAATAATTTTCATCAATGTCTTAAAGTATTCTGAATTCTCATCTGCAATAACTACATCCAAATCATTAATTAGGCCGATTCCTTTATGATATATATAGTAACAACCGTCCCAACAATCCCACATAAACATTAACTTTGTAGGAGTTTTAATAATCCAGTCCTTCCTTGGCGGATGTTTTTCAACTTGAATTGCTAGTTTCCTTCCTTTCTTTGCTTTTTCGTATCTTTTATACTTTTCGTCGTTAATTGAATATTCTCCGTGCAGATATTCTCGGTGTCGTTCAAGTAGTTCTTCTGTATCACAGATAGCATTACATCGAGGACAAAATTGCTTGCCTCTAAATTTCTTTAGTTTATCCATTAAATAATCCCTTCTTCCTTTACTTTCCTTCGTTTCCGCTTATTTTTATTCTCATAAAGTTCCCGTTTAATATTTTCGTAGGTATTATTAGCTGTTTTTAATTCTGAAACTATACAACCAGCGATTCTATTCCTATAGATTTTTCCGTGGATATCGCAGATTTCATTTAAAAGTAATTTGTTCTTATTAAAATCTTTGGAAACTCTATCTGGAAACTTTTCTATAATCTCTCTTGCGTATTTTTTTATTTTGTTGTCTTTTATGTTGCCGATAATATCAATCCTCCGTATCCTTCTTCATCTATTAAACAGAAACCACAATTCGGGCAGGTATAAACTAAACTATGCATATCCAGTTTTGTTCTACAATTAGGACAGGTTTTCATTATTCTCATATTCTCTCTCCAAAACTTAATTCCTCGTATTCCTGTTTTGTGCACTCCGATGGAGATTTTCCGTGCAATGCTACAAATATTGTATAATCTTTCAAAGATAGTACCGTTGATATACCATCTTTAAACGTAATCTCTATCCGTTGTTTATCTTCTGGAACTGCTGGTTCATATTGTCCCCAGCTAGAATTAATCATAGTACTAGATATAGTAAAGAATCCAGAACTAATAGAACCAGATGAACCACATGCATAAGTTGATGGACCTATAGTATAAGATGTAGTTGGGGCAGTTGTTGTTCCCCAAATTGCATTTGAAATTTTACTAAGTATCTGTGTAGCCATAATCCTTCATTAATCGAACTGGATACTTTTGATTAGTATCTTGTTCGTCTGGTCTTCGTATCAACATTACTCGTCTCGCCTCGTGGTTCCAGTTTGTTTCTTTACGAGTTTTTGCATCTGCATCTAAAATCAATAGAGCATATTTTGAGTTATATAGAATAGGGTCTCCACCCCAGGCTTTACCAAAGTCTCTACCAAATAGATTCATTGGATCAACTGAAGCGTGGTGGTTAACTATAACCGCTATATTATGTCGCATTGCTATTTCAATTAATATACCAAACAATCGTTCAGTAAATTGTGCTCTTGTTGGAAGATTTGCCGTGCTTGAACCTATTGCCATTTTCAGAGGAGCGGTCATAGAATCTATAATAATCATTCCGTAATTCTTCCATTCCTCTTCTTTAATAATAGGTGCACAGGTTTCAAATTGAACTGTATATCTACCACCTTTTGACATTTCAATCATTGGCATAACGCCAAATATCTGGAATAGTTTTTGAATTGATTTTAATTTTAAATCTGCCAGACTCGTTATATATTGGAATTTATCTACAAGTTCTTTCGGAGGCACATTATACCTAGAGTTAAATTTATTTATGATTGAAAAAAAGTCCTGCTTCCTAATTCCTTCTGTATCTATATATAAAGTTTTCAACTTTGTTTTTTCTATATTAGCAATTCCAACCTGGTATGCCAACATAGATTTGCCACATTTAGGTTCTCCAAAAATCGTGGTAATGGTTCCGTAAGGAATTCCACCGCCAAGTAATTTATCAATCGTATCGGAACCAGTGGATAATTTATCTAAAGAATCAATTTTATTAACCATCTTATCAAACTCCAAATTTGCAACTACAAGTTTT
>CAYGVZ010000074.1:0-10942 GCA_964353475.1 uncultured Pirellulales bacterium
GTCGCTGAGGAATCCCACAATTCTCGGTATCAGGTTTCCCACGCCGGGCGACCCTTCGTAATACTCCATCGTGCAAAGGGTGATATCGGAGCCGACCCTCCCCGCCAGCGCATGTACACAGTAGCTCGGCAGCAAAACCTCGTACCCGATACTGCCCACCTGCACAATCGCGCTGCCGGTGTCTAACTTGACAAGTTTTCCTTCGAGTCGCGCTATCATTGCCTATTTCTTCAAAATCAACGCGATTCCGCTCGCGGAATCCGCACAACAAATCGCTGCTGCTATCGCGTCTGCCACGTCAGCCGGTTGCGGCAGTTCCCGCAGATTCAGCAGCGTTTTAATTGACCTTTGCACCTGCTCTTTCGATGCGTGCCCGCTGCCCGTTATCGACTTTTTTATCCGCGTCGCGCCGAAGCTCTTCACCTCAACGCCTGCCTGCGCACATCTTTGCAGTATAACCCCCCGCGAGTGCCCCATCAATATCGCCGTCCTCGGATGCGCATAATGCGAATACAACTGCTCAACGGCAACCACGTCGGGTTTGAATCTCTCCAGAATCGCCCCCATATCCTCCGCTATCTGATTCAACTTTTTTTCTATCGGCTCTCTCGCCGTCGTTCGAACCACACCGGCCTCTACAATCGCGTGCTTAAGCAAGTTCGTCTCCACGCACGCATACCCGCATACCTGCAATCCCGGGTCTATGCCTAAGATTTTCATTTCATTCTCCAACCGGTCTCGCCGGGCTTGTCCTCCAGCACAATACCCAGCTCGTCCAGCCGCCGGCGAACAGCATCGGCCCTGGCAAAGTCCTTTTGCTTGCGCGCGTCGTTACGCTGCTCAATCAGGATTTTCACAAGCTCATTTATCATCCCGACATCTATCGCAACCTTGCCGTAGTCCTCTTTCACTATTCCCAGGCACTTCCCGCCCAGGTCACGAAACATTTTGTCCACTGCATCGAGCGTTTCCGCCGTCGCATCGCTTGTCTCGAGCAACCTGTTCGCCAGCCGGACGCCGTCAAACAGCACCGATAGTGCCACTGCGGTGTTCAGGTCGTCGTTCATTGCCTCTTCAAACCGCCCCTTCAATTGCTCAACCTCTTGAATCGCATTCGCATCAGCGCCGCCTCTGGGGGCGATATTCCACCTTCTTCTGAGGTTTATCACCGCCTCGCTTATCTTCTCGTATCCGCTTTGTGCGGCAAACAACGCCGCGTCCGAAAAATCGAGCGGGCTTCTGTAATGACTGCTCAAAACAAACTGCCTTATCGCAAGCGAGTCGTATTTCCTGCCTAACCGCTCGTGCTTCGGCTCGCCGGAATCGGTGAAGACCTGCTTTAGCGTAATGAAATTCCCCAAGCTCTTGCTCATCTTCTGGCCGTCAACTGTAACCATATTGTTATGGAGCCAGTATTTGACGAATTGTTTGCCAGTCGCCGCCTCGGCCTGGGCGATTTCGCACTCGTGGTGCGGGAACTTGTTATCTAATCCGCCGCCGTGAATATCAAACGGCTGGCCGAGATATTTTGTGCTCATCACCGAACACTCCAGGTGCCAGCCGGGAAAACCCATCCCCCATGGGCTTGGCCACTGCATAACGTGATTCGCCTCCGCCTTTTTCCAGAGCGCAAAATCCGCCGGATGCCTTTTCTCCGCCGATACCTCCACCCTGGCGCCCGCCATCATATCCTCCACGTTCCTGCCCGACAGTTTCCCATACTCCTCAAATTTGGAAATATCGAAATACACCGAGCCGTTCGCCTCGTATGCGAAGCCCTTTGCCAGAAGCGTCTTGACCATTTCTATCTGCTCAACGATATGGCCGGTCGCACGCGGGCTTATGTCAGGCCGGACGCAGTTTAGCCGGTCCATATCCTCGAAGAAGCTTCGGGTATAAAACTCGGCTACCGCCATCGGGTGCTTGTGCTCGCGTTTGGCCGCCACAAGCATCCTGTCCTCGCCCTCGTTGGTCTCGCCTAACAGGTGGCCCACGTCAGTGATATTCTGCACGTATGTTACATCATAGCCAAGATAGCGAAGGTATCGCACGAGCACATCGAAGCAGACATAGCTCTTCGCGTGCCCTAAGTGCGCGTGACCATACACAGTCGGCCCGCATACGTATATCCCCACCCTGCCCTCGTTTATCGGCTTGAACTCCTCTTTCCGCCTTGCCAAACTGTTATAAAGCTGCAATGCCATTTCCTGTCCCTGTCAGTGCGATACACCTTTATCTTCTTACTTTTTAATTTTCTTTATATGTTCCAGTAATCCGCCGTCGCGGATTATTTCCAGCGCAAAGTCCGGCAGAGGCCGAAACTCAATCCTTTGGCCATTGGTCTTGTCTTCGATTATACCGGCCTGGCAGTCGATTTGCACCTCATCGCCGTCGCTGATGCGTTCGACCGCGTCCGGTGACTCAATCAGGTAAAAGCCGCAGTTTATGGCATTGCGATAGAATATCCGGGCAAAGGTTTTGGCAATCACCGTTGCCACGCCCGCCCCGCGTATCGACCATACAGCGTGCTCCCTTGATGAGCCGCACCCGAAATCATCGCCTGCGACAATCGCATCGCCCTTTTGCACCTTCTTCACGAAGTCCTTATCGAGGTCTTCCATACAGTGTTTGGCCAGTTCCTTCTCATCGTCGGTATTCAAGTACCTGGCCGGTATTATCTCATCCGTATTTATGTGACCTCTCTTATAAACATACGCCTTCGCCACAACTATTCCTTTCCAAATCACAAATCAATCTCTTGAAGGCCGCTCTTTAAGCGAATCTTGTTCTCACCCCAAACAAATACGCCCGTCACGCCCTTTGGTAAAGTAACCGTACCCTGAATTCCTGTTTTGCCTTCGCGCTTCAAATCAACTTCAATCGCGCCTCTGGGCGTGGGAAGCGACGCCTTGACGTATTTCAATTGCCCCAGCGCAGGTGCAATCCGCACTTTGGCAAAGCCCGGCGCTGTTGCCTCGATTCCGCACACCGTCCTGAAGTAATGCACGGGCGGATTGGTTGACCAGGGATGACAATCCGATCGGGGATTTACCATCGTTTCCTCGGGGCAAGTCGTCAGACCGTCCTTCATCGCCTTTTCCCATGGCCCTAACAACTCCGTGAATCTGTCACCCAGCCCGACCTTCTTATAGGCGTCCGCCAGGTACAGCCAGCGCGAATATCCAAGCCGCTTTATCTTCTCCATAACCTGTCGCTGTTTTTCCTTTGGAACCGAGTCCGTCAGCACCGCCATCACGCTGGTCATATCGCGAAATTCTTTTTTCTCAGGCGTCTCGGCCATCAAACCCTTCTCTTTGTCAAAGCACAGGCCATAAACGCTCTTGCTTAATCTGGCCGCAAGGTTTCGGTAACGCTTCGCCTCATCAGTCAAACCAATATAGTCCCACACATCTGCCACGTTCCTCAGCGTATATGCATACGCCAGTGTGGAATACGCCGAGTTCTCGTCCATCGTAGCCGCATTCGCCCATTCGAGTTTGCCCAGAATCCCCCGGTTTGTCAGGCGGTCCTCGAACCAGCCGAGCGTCGCCCGTATCCCCGGCGCCATCTGCCGCGCCAGGTCCTTGTCCCCTGTCACCATCACATAGTCATATAGCATATCCGCATAGGTGAGCGAGTAGTACGGGATAATCCAGTGCCAGTTATTCGGATAAGCCGACAAGCCGATGCCGTCCGGTATCCGCGAATCGTCGAACTGCCGAATTGCCTCGCGCCACAGGGATGTCTCGCCCGAAATGTAAAACAGCGTCAACGCATGATTTCTCGTGTCAAACGTGTACTGCATCGTCTCATAGTACGCATCGCTCATCAGCATATCCTGCGAGCACACCATTACCGTCCGCCAGCATATATCCCATATCCTGCCGAATCGCTCATCATCACACGCAAACCGCGCCTTTTCTTCAACCGGATAACTGGTGTAGATATTGCAAAACTCATCAATCACCAATGGCTCGTTTTTCGTCTCAACCTCCAACTGCAAGAAACGAAACGCCCGATGCCACGTGGGTCGATACATCCGCTTCGCTCCGCCGTCAGCTAAAATGATGTCCCTGTATCCGATGAACTGCTTGCCGGCGATGTCGTTTCGATTTCCTTTATTTTTGTCCTTGTCAAACAGGCACTCCGCGTACCCTAATCGTATTTCACTGCCCTTTCCGCCCGAGGCCACAATTTGCGGATAACCGATTGTCTCGACCCCGCGGTCAATCAGTATAGTCGCTTTCGTATTCGCCGGTATTTCGAGCGTTCCTTTGCCGTCGAATGCCGATTCATTGACCTCGACACCTTCCATCCGAACAACCTTGCCAATCTGCTCGCGCTGGTACTCCAACAGTTTTATTGTCCTCGGCACAAACAGCCAGTCCGAGTGCCCCGGTGTACCTCTTGTAGCGGCGTGCGCCAGCCACTTCGCACCAGCCCAGGCGCTATCGTCATAATCAACCTTCTCCCATCCCCAGGGATATAACGAACCGTCAATCCGATCCATCGGATTCGCGCAATACCAGCCGCCCGCAGTATCAATTGCGTACATCCAGCGAACCGGATTAGGCGAATACGCCTTGTTCCAGAAAACCTTCCAGCCATCGTCGTCCGTCCCGATAAATCGCGTCTTCTCATCGTGCCCCGAAAGGAAAAACGCCGTCATCGACGAGAATTGCGCCTTCATCCGCTGCGGCCCCCAGTTGACGACCATCGCCGCGATGACGTTCTTTCCTTTCTGCAAAAAGGGCGCCAAATCCACCGTCTCATACCGCCAGTGCTGCAAGTCCGCCCGCATAGGCCCGGTACACACAAAGTGCCCGTTCACATAAAGCTCATACCTGTTGTCAGCACTGACGTGGACGATAAACGACTCCGGCGGCTCATTGAGGTCAAACGTCCGCCGAAAATGCACCACACTATGCTCGCATAACGGCACATCAGGATGTGTTATCCAGAACCCCGTCCAGCTCTGCGGCGCATACCGCACCACGTCGGCATTCAACTCCTGCGCCATCGGCGCGGCCCCGAGACACACCGCCGAGCAAATCAAACTTAATGTCAACGCAATTGTTTTCATAATTTTCAATCCGTGGTTAAGAATACTTTCGCGGGTCTGCCAGTTTGCCTTCGACTGCGCTTGCAGCCCCCGTCGCGGGGCTGGCTAAATACACTTCGCTCCTGGGACTGCCCATCCTGCCGACAAAGTTCCGGTTGGTCGTGCTGACGCATTTTTCGCCTGCCGCAAGTATCCCCATAAAGCCGCCAAGGCACGCCCCGCAGGTGGGCGCTGAAATCACGCACCCTGCATCGTAGAAAATATCAAACAGACCTTCATCGTTCGCCTGGTTCCAAATCTGCGGCGTTGCAGGCACAACGATTGTCCGTATCGCAACCTTCCGTTTTTTCAGTATCTTCGCCGCGATTCTCAAGTCCTCAATCCGCCCGTTGGTGCAGCTTCCGATATACGCCTGGTCCATTTGCTTGCCCCTGCACTGGCTGATGGGGACACCATTGCTCGGCAGATGAGGCATCGCCACCATCGGCTCCAACTTCGAGCAGTCAAACTCCTCAACAGAAGCGTACTCTGCATCCGCGTCCGACTCAAAAACCTTATAACGCTTCGTGTCTTTCAAATGCTCACCCAGGTATTCTGCCGTCACCTTATCAAACGGCATTATCCCGTTCTTTGCGCCTGCCTCTATCGCCATATTTGTGATGGTCATCCGCGATTCCATTGACATATATTTCAACGCCGGGCCGACAAACTCCATCGCCCGATAGAGCGCACCATCCACGCCAATCCTGGTAATCACTGCGATAATCACGTCCTTGCTATAGACCCCTTTCGGGAGCTTGCCGTTTAATACAAACTTCATCGATGCGGGGACCTTGAACCAAAGTTCCCCCGTTGCAATCGCCGCCGCCAAATCGGTCGAGCCGATACCGGTGCTGAAACAGGCAAACGCCCCGTAAGTGCACGTGTGCGAATCGCCGCCGACAATTACCTCGCCGGGCCTGATATGCCCCTGCTCAGGAAGTAATGCGTGACAGACGCCCGCCCTGCCTATCTTGTAGTAATGCTTTATCTTGTGGCGTTTCGCCCATTCATCAAGGCGTTTATGAAGTTCAGCGCTCTTGATATCCTTGGCCGGCTGAAAGTGGTCGGGCGTTACGACAATCTTGTTCCTGTCGAACACCCTGTCGATGCCTTTTTCTTCCAGCATTCTTATCGCCGCCGGCGTTGTTACATCGTGACACATCACGACATCTATCTTCGCATTGAGTAATTCACCGGGCGCAACACTTTTCTTCCCAGCCGCTTTCGCCAATATCTTTTCCGTTATCGTCATGCTCATCAGGTCTTCTCTTTTTTCCTTTTAACTTCTTACTTCTTATTTCTCTGCGTTCTCCGCGTGCTCTGCGGTGAGATTACAGTTCCACTTTGACGCCGGGTTCTTCGCCCTTATCTTTCACCGCAACCATTCTATTTATCGCATCTATATACGCCTTTGCGCTTGCCTCGATGATGTCAGTTGAGATACCTCTGCCTACAAATGTTCTGTTGTCCGTTTTGATTTTCACGGTTGCTTCGCCGAGCGCCTCTTTGCCGCTTGTAACGGCGCGTATCGAGTAGCTCTCGAGCGCAGGGCTGTAACCAGTCGCCGCACGTATGGCTTCATAAGCTGCGTCAACAGGCCCATCACCTTCGGCCTGCGCCTCTTTGACACCATCCTTTGCCCTGATTTTCACCTTTGCGGTCGGCGATGTCCCCGTCTCAATCAGCACACGCAGATACTCCAGCTCGTATGCGTGCTCAATCACGCGGACCTCATCGTCGATTATCGCAATCACGTCTTCATCGTAAATTTCTTTCTTCTTGTCCGCTATCGCCAGGAACTTCTGGTATGCCTGGTCGATTTCCTCTTTACTGAGCTTATACCCAAGCCGTTTGCACCTGTCGCCGAAGCCGTGCCTGCCCGTATGCCTGCCTAATACCATCCGCGAACCGGTCAGGCCGATTGTCTCAGGCGTCATAATCTCGTAGGTGCTCCGCTCTTTGAGCATCCCATCCACGTGCACGCCCGACTCATGCGCAAAGGCATTTGCCCCGACAATCGCCTTATTCGGCTGTATGACAAATCCCGTCAGACGCGACACTAACTGACTGGTCTTGTAAATCTGCGTTGTCTTGATGTTCGTGGTCAACGCCCCGGCACGGTCTCTGCCTGTGGTGCCTGCCCTGAGCGTAGTCGAAGGGAGCAGAGTCGAACCGCCGAAAAAGTCCGGGCGCGTGTGGATGGCCATTACAATCTCTTCCATCGCGGCGTTGCCCGCACGCTCACCCAGCCCGTTCACCGTGCACTCCACCTGCCGTGCGCCGTTGCGCACCCCGGCTAACGAATTGGCCGTTGCCTGGCCTAAATCGTTATGGCAGTGCGTACTGATTATGCAGCGGTCAATGCCCGGCACCTTCTCCCTGAGCTGGGCGATAATCTGGCCGTACTCATAAGGCAGCACATAGCCCACCGTATCAGGTATATTGAGAGTCGTTGCGCCGGCTTCGATTACCGCAGTCAGCACCTCAACGAGGAACGGCATCTCGCTCCTGCATGCATCTTCCGGCGAGAACTCCACGTCATCCGTGAACGTCTTTGCGAACTTCACCGCCTCGACCGCCATTTTCAGGACCTCAGCCGGGGCTTTGCGAAGCTTGTGCTCCATATGTATCGGGCTGGTCGCAATGAACGTATGTATCCGTTTCTTTTTCGCAGGCGCAACGGCCCTGCCCGCTGAGTCGATATCGTCCTTGTGTGCACGGGCAAGGGCGCAGATTGTGGGTCCTTTTACCTGTTCGGCTACCATCTTTGTCGCCTCGAACTGCGCAGGCGATGAGACGGGAAAACCCGCCTCGATGACGTCGATTCCCAAAACAGCCAACTGCTGAGCTATTTCGAGCTTTTCCGCCATCGAAAGCGAAGCCCCCGGCGCCTGTTCGCCGTCGCGTAAGGTCGTGTCGAATATAATTACCCGTTCCTGTGATATATCCTTAGTCATAATTCTGCTCCAACTTTTTTGTCAGCCGATAGTTAGGTAAGCCATTATGCCGCAAAATGAGCGCAAAAGCCACCGCTTTGTTGAAGTACGAAAAACCGGATTGTAGAGGGATTCTATTCTGCGCCTTACCGGCGCAGCAACAGGGTAAGGCCGAGAACAGCCGAAAGACGTGAACAGTTTGTGCATCTGCTAACCATATTGCCTCTTATTATACGCCCCCTGTCCACTCTTGCAAAGAAAATCTTCTCGGTATGAGGATGTTAGCTAACCGATGCCCAGCGTACGCAATATGGCGGCAATACGAAAAAAGAACCGGGGCCTGCACTTGCGTACAGGCCCCGGACTGTTACAATCAGAAGCAGCTAATCAGGGGTTGTTTAGGGCCATACGGCCGATTCCATCCACTCATCCGCCAGAACTGAGAAGTCCTTGAACTGAATACTCTTCTGGCCCAGTGCTTCCGGACTGTGAATGTCTGAATAGATGTACGGGGCTGAAATCGGATAGTAGTTCTTTTCCGTCACGCCAGCTATCCACATAATCTCTTCTTCTGCCAGCTTCCTGTCGTACGCGCGCACGTCGTCAAGGTAGCCGTGGAACGGCCGCGTGATGTAAGGCAGAGTCGTCAGGTTACCCTCATCCTGCTCGCAGCCAATCGACCAGTTCGGGTCGTACCCCGGGTTGTTCCCGCCGTCGTACGCCATATCAAGATTTGTGGTCATCGCACTCTGATGCCCGTCAACATAGAGGCGAGAGGTTCCGCCGTTTGCATCCTCGGCCTGCTCGAACGCGAGCGCAACGTGATACCACCTGTTGAGGTCAAGCTTCGAGGCAGATACCGCCACAATGCCCCCGTGCGCGGCAGAGTGAACATTTCTCTCGAGGCTCGGGACGAAGCCGAACTCTATCTTCTGCATGCCTTCGCCGTGGCCGAACATATACGCCCAGCCGAGGGTCTCTGTCGAAAGCTCGGCCTGGTTCATCCAGGTCATAAGAGTGAACGACTTGCCCATAAAGTTGCCGTCTCCGACACCGTTCGCGTTGGCCCACGTTCCGCACAGTACATAGTCGCAAACGTCGCCTACCTGGTCGGTGTACAGCACCTGGTTACCTGCAGATGACAACGGCCTGTTGGCGTCAACCACGATTGACGGCGTACCATAGGCCGTGCCGTTGGCCGCCGCGCCAACCCTGCCGTTCGGGTCGTTGTTGTAGTTGCCCTCAAACTTGTACCAGGCAAGGAGGTTCGCGTCATTGTCCGGTACCGGCACCGCGTCGCCAGTCAGACGGTCGGCCATCAGCCAGGCATCGACAAATACGCCCACGTCAGCCATATCAACCGTACAGTCGCCGCTCACATCGCCCAGTTGTCTGTATCCCGGCTTACCTACGCACCTGGACGCATACAACCTGATGTAGTCGAAAGAAACTACGCCTTCTCCGCCGGGCGTGGCGTTGTACGGATTGCACTTTCTGCCGAACCCGAGATACACCTTGCTGATGCTGCCCAGGTTCAGGCCCGGTTTGGCTTTGACGAAATCGTTCAGGTCGATGTTCCATTCGTCAAACGCCGCCTTCTGCTGGGCCGAAGCATCCGGATGGTTCACGTCTGCCCGCTTGCCGGTGCTGTCCTCAATGCCGACGTACATACGGTCATAGATGGCATTGGCATCGTTGGTCGCGGCGCCCTTTAACCTTATCACCAGGGACCTGAGGGTCGTACCCGCATCGCCGTAAGAGAAGCTCACCGGGCTGGCATACTCGTACTTAATCTCGGAGAACAGGTCAAGGTCAAGGTCCGTTCCATACTCGTCCTGTCGGTCATTGTTATCATAGTCGTAAGTCATCGCGCCGGCCGCCTTGTCGTTGGATATCATCGAGCCGTTCTTTTCCTGCGAACACACCGGCGAGTAGAAGTCGTTCATATAGTCCAGCCACTTTGCGTGCAGGTCGCCGTCGCTGTTGTAGTTCAGCTCATCTATCGAACGATAGGCCCCAACCGAGAACTTCCAGGTGTCGCCTTTCCATTTCAGGTCGGGATGAGTGGCGTTAACCTCGTCAACACGCCAGTAGTAGTCCTTGCTGAGCAGAACAGCCGGGCTGTTCATATTCGGATTCGTCGTGGTCGTGTAGCCGGTAGTCGCACCGTCCACCTCGTTGAAGTCGGTCCCGAAATACACCTGGTGTCCGTTTGTGCTGGCCGCATAATAACCCGCCTTCCAGCTCAGCGGAATAACCAGCGATGCACTGGGTGCTACGCCGATAGTTGACTTGTCGCCCGGATTGGGATTTGTCGCCTTTCCGCCGACGGTCTTGAACTGCCATACCGCGCTTTTCCAGGCACGGTCGCCGGCTGCTCCATTCGCGTCGTTGGCCTCAATTACGCACCAGTAGTACTTCGTGCCTAACTTGAGAGCGCCGCCGCCGGGGTAATTCGTCTCGACGCTGTAGTAGTTAGAATCTTGTGTGCCCCAGATGTGGCCGTACTGTGTTCCCACGGGATAGTTCAGCAGCTGCTTGGCAGAATCGTTCTTCATGAAGGTATCGTGGGTGTCGATGAACACATGGTGGCCATCGCCTTTCTGTTGACTGGGCGCGCCCAGATACTTCCCGTCGTTGCCAACATAATCGCCCGGCTTCCACGTAAGCGTTACCTTCGGATTTACGTCCTCCGAGTACGGTATCGGGTCGAGGTCGTACGCCTCTTGCGGCTGTGCCAGATAGGCCGTTACAGTCGTCTTTGCGGCGTTACGCACGCCGTAATCGACCACTATGCACGCCTTTTCTGCGCTTGCCCAGCCCGCAGCGGCTTCATCATCGTATGTCACAATCCAGCCGTTCGCGTCGCTGGCGTGATTCAGTATCGAATCTCTGGCGCTGG
>CAYGVZ010000075.1:0-10765 GCA_964353475.1 uncultured Pirellulales bacterium
CTGCATCTCTTCGCTTTGTTTCCAGTGGTTTGTGTTGGCCTCGTCGCCCCCGATGTGAATGCACTTGCTCGGAAACAGTTCCATCACTTCGGCAAGCACGTCTTGCATGAAGGCGACTGTCTGCGGCCGCGGCGCGAGAATCCCTTCACTGGCAGTCCAGCGCTCGTCAGGGCGCAGGTCGCTCAGCTTCTGCGGGTACAGCCCGATATGCGGGTAAGAGACAATTGCAGCGCCCGTATGCGCCGGCATCTCAATCTCGGGCACGATGGTAACATAACGCTCTGCTGCGTAACGGACCAGCTCGCGGATATCGTCCTGTGTGTAAAATCCGCCGATGCACCGGCTGCCGGCATCCTTCCTCGCTTGGCCGGCGCGAATGGTCGTGTAATCCATCTGGCCGCCGGTCTGCGTCAGTTGTGGGTACTTTCGGATTTCAATTCGCCAGCCCTGGTCGTCGGTCAGATGCATCTGCAGACGGTTGAACTTGTGCAGAGCCATCGCGTCAATGAACTGCTCGACGTCCTGTTTGCTGATGAAATGCCGGGCCGGGTCAATCAGCAGGCCGCGCCATTTAAACCGTGGACAGTCGATTATGCGCACACACGGTACGGTCCATTCAATTCCATTGACCTTCTGCTTTTCGAAAATGGCTGGCGGCAGCAGTTGCCGCAATGTCTGGATACCATAGAACAATCCGGCTCCCCCGGCGGCCCGAATGACGACTGCTCTATTCCCCACCTCAAGCTCATATCCTTCTTCACCTAACTGGTCTTGCAGTGATGATTCGATGTTCAGTCGTATGCTGCTCTTCGCCGTCTCTGTATCTTCTAAGAGGTTTAACCGATATCCCAGTGCTGGCGACATAAAATCAACCAGCTTGGCTGCTTCATCGCTCGCTGCACCACTGGCGATGACGTCCGTCCGCGCGTTCAAGCGAAACAGGCCCTGATGGACTTCCACTGCAACTGGCCGGGGAATAACAAAGACCCGTGGACTCCGTTTTGCTGGTTCCCCCTCTAATATACAATGACAATTAAGGCCACCAGCAATGCCGGCGGCAACAATCCACATCAGAATGCGTAAGCGTCCGTTCACAAACAGGTCCCTTCATAATCACTGACGGGCTGTGGTCACGCATCGCTCCGGAGAACACTAATCTCGTAATCAATCGCCGTCCCCACTGCTGCAGGTTCTCCAGCAACGTTTTGCGTTATCTTGCTCTGCACGATTCTTGGTCGCATATCCTGAGTATATACAATCTCCCGCGCCGTTTCAATTAGCGTGGCGGCAAGTTGTTCGCCGCCGCGGCGGTGTGCGCAAGAATGCAGGGCCTTCTCTTGTCGCAAATAGTGTATAATTCACGATCGAACCAGCGCAGAACGAAAACCCTTGCTGAGATTCAAGAACGCTATGGAAATCATCAGTAGCAACACTGTGCGAGCCATTCGATTTGAGCGGCCAGAATACATTCCTCTTGTTTTCTGGATAAACCCCGCCTGCTGGCATCATTACCAGCGGGACGTCCTGCTTGAGCTTATGGCTGAGCACCACATTTTGTTTCCTGAATTCAGTGCGGGGGACGTACCACTGCCCGAACTTGACCCGTGGGAACGGGCCGGAAAGCCCTACACGGATGCATGGGGTTGCGTCTGGGAGACCACCGATGACGGTATTACGGGTACAGTGACGCGGCACCCCGTGTCTCATTGGCAGGCATTGGAAGGATTTGCGCCTCCGAACCCGGCGGGGACAAACGGGATGAAAAAGGTTGACTGGTCCGCAATCAGGGAGGAAATACTGAGAGCCGAGTCGATGGGAAAGCATTGTGTCGGCAGTCTTGAGCACGGTCATACGTTCCTGCGGCTGAGCTATCTGCGAGGATACGAGAATCTGCTTTTCGATATGGCAGATGAGGACGCGAGGATCTGGAAGTTGATTGAAATGGTCGAGACCTTCAACATCGGGGTCGCGCGACGTTACATTGACTCGGGCGTTGCGATGATGTGTTATCCGGAAGACCTTGGGATGCAGCGAGGCCCCCTGATATCGCCAGGACATTTTCACAGCTATATCAAGCCGATTTACGAGCGTTTGATGAGGCCGGCACATGAGAACGGGTGTTTAGTGCACATGCATTCCGACGGCGACATCCGCGACCTCATCGGCGACCTTGCTGTCAGCGGTGTGGATGCTCTCAATCTGCAGGACCTTGTCAACGACATCGACTGGATTGCCGTGAACCTCAAGGGGCGAGTGTGCATCGACCTTGACATAGACCGGCAGCAGATTACGCGATTTGGCACTGCAAAGCAGATTGACGGTTTAATCCGAGAAGAGGTTGAAAAGCTCGGCAGCCCGGAAGGGGGGTTGATGATGATTTACGGCTTATATCCGGGTGTACCGCTCGAGAACGTGAAGGCGTTGATGGACGCTATGGAACGATATTCAGATTATTATGTATAAATGCTGAAGAGACGACAAACATTTCAATATAGATTGTGCCGTGAAGGAGCGGAGATATGAAAAAGTTTGGTGTGGGAATCATTGGTTGCGGCTGGGTTGCGGAAGAGTACGTCAAGGCATTTGAGAAGGATAGACGTTCCACAATACGCGGACTGGTCAGCCGAAACCGGGCAAATGCAGAACGGTACCGGGACCGTTACAATTTACACTGCTCTATCGAAACCGATGCATCCAAGATGCTCCAGCAAGATGATGTGGATATCGTTGTGGTATGCACGCCGCACAATACCCACACGAAATACGTCGTGGCTGCAGCAGAGGCCGGCAAACACATCGTCATCGAAAAGCCGGTGGCACTGACCGCGGAAGACGTGCGCAAACAGCAAAAGGCGGTGAGGAAAAACAAGGTCAAGACCGTGGTGAGTTTCGTACTGCACTGGAATCCGCTGCTGATGACAATCGACCGGTTAATCCAGGAAAAGGTATTCGGAGATATCTTCATGGTTGAAGTCGATTATATGAACCGAACATGGATGACGACGGAGCAGAAATGGCTTGCCAGCAGGGAACAAAGCGGCACGGCAATTCTGACCGGCGGCTGTCACGCGGTGGACGCACTTCGCTGGTTTGCCCGAAGCGAGGTCGAGTGTGTCTGTGCATATCAGACAAAAACCAGGAATCCTGTAGAATATCCGGGGACGATTTCAGTTAATATGAAATTTAAGGACGGCAAGATTGGTCGCAGCACTACGACCTTCGACGCACAGATGCCGTATAGATTCAACATTGGGATTTACGGAACCGATGGCACGCTGCGTAATGATGAACTCTTTGCGCCCAGGATTTTTCCCGGACAGAGCGATTTTTTGAAAATCCCCTGCATTTCGCCGGACAGCCGGGATGTTGCACATCATCCTTTTGCGGGCGAAGTATCGCATCTGTTGGATTGCATAATCGATGATAAACGACCGTTCCCGGACCTGGATGACGCTGCCAGGACACAGGCGGTTTGCTTTGCAGCAGACCTCTCGGCCGAATCCGGCAGACCCGTTGCGGTCAGCGAAATGTAAGACAGATAACTATGTTAACGGTTTAGGGAACAGCGATGATTACCATTGGGGGAAC
The DNA here is from genome assembly GCA_964353475.1 of uncultured Pirellulales bacterium. Lineage (GTDB taxonomy): Bacteria > Planctomycetota > Phycisphaerae > Sedimentisphaerales > Anaerobacaceae > CAYGVZ01. The sequence continues at coordinate 3,589 of CAYGVZ010000075.1, forward strand.
TATCTCAAAAGCATGGATGGCCAAGGCACTGGGTGTGGCGTTTGACCGCGATTACTACTTTGACCCGAACAGACGCTACGCCATTGACTCTCTATGCAATGAATATGCAGCACGACAGTTCCCTGGTTTGCGGCTTTTCTATTCGGAATCGAATCTGGGGCAGATTGATTATTGGGACAATCGCCAGATTCAAATCGGTGGTATTCAGCCGAATCTGATTCTTGGAATACTGCTGGGCGCTGATTTTGTGCCTAACGACGGCTACGACGCGGATATCACGCCCGGCTGCCTTGCGGGGAAAAATCCTGCTGACCTGCCAGTACCTGAGACCTTACTGAACCACGAGTTGATCAGGGTTTTTGAGAGACAGATTAGCCAGGTGCAGAACGCTTCCAAAGGACAGCTTCGTCCCATCCCGCCGTTTTTCTGGGATGTATCCGGTCGTGCCGCAATACACGGAGTAATGACCTCCGCCCAGAAGTTTATTGGTGAGGATATTTTTGTGGATATGATGGTCAAGCCGCAGCAGTGCTTGGAAATCATGCGATGGATTGGCGATGCTTATATTGTTCTTTGTCGGCACTTTTCAAAAATAGCCCATTTAACCATAACCGAGGTGCATGTAGGCGAATGTTCATCCTGTATGGTCAGTCCGGAGCTGATTGAACATTTTGTAGTGCCGGCGACCTCGAAGATAGGCGAAGAACTCGGCCCGGTTCGCCTGCATTCCTGCGGAACAAGCACGAATCATCTTGAAGCATTTTCCAAAATCACTAATCTTCATTCTCTCGACCTCGGCGGTGAAACATCCATCAGGAAGACACGCGAGGTATTTGGAAAAGATATGCGGATAAGTATCGCCCCTATGCCGCGTGACTTATCGGCAGAAAGCGCCGGCCCGATACTACGCTGGGCCGAACGCGTTTTGGAAGAGAATGACGGCGGCAACCTTGAATATACATACCACCTTGAATCTGGTTACAATGTCGATACTATTCGCGATCTGACGGACTTCGTAGAAGGCCTGCGGAACAGGCAGGGGCACTGAGTGCGCAGCATCATGGGACGAGAGTTGCATTACTGTAAAGGAATCGCAGATGACTGAAAAGACAAGAAAACTACGGCTCATCGATGCGGCGGTATTGGCTGTGTTACTTTTTGCCGCTCGTGCAGGTGCAGAATCAGGACTTGAGTTTCCGGGTCCTGCATCAGGCGACGCTCAGGGAAGGGTAAGCAAAGACGGACTGCTTGTGGAGAATAAACTGATATTGTGCGCCTGGGATGTGTCTGAAGGACGGTTCAAACCCAGATACGTCAAGAATAAACTCGCCGCGAGTACGCTGCAATCAGGAGGGGCTGAATGCTTCCTGTTTATTTTGAAAGGCGGTCAGGCAATAAAAGCTTCCGATATGAAGATCGTTGGCGGGCCGGACTTGAAAAACCTGGATGCAAACAAAAAATCATGCCGATTGGCGGAACGGTTTGGCGGCAAGCAGATTACTGTAAAACTTGCCTCTTCAGACAATGACTTTAGTGTTGACTGGCGGGCCATTTTGCGCGACGGCTCAAATTATGTCCGGCAGGAGGTGACACTGGCTGCAGTGAATAAGCCGGTCGAAGTCGAAGAAGTAGTGCTGCTGGAGCTTGCCGAACCGAATGCGAAGGTAATGGGCGCCGTCGATGGTTCGCCTGTAGTGATGGGTGACATGTTCTTTTCACCAGAGCACCCTATGTCAAGAAGTCAGACATTGCAGGGGAACTTGAAGGGTGTGCGATGCAGTCTGCCTCTCGGCATCCGGCTCAATCCGGGCGAGTCGATTGTGCAAAGCTCGGTCATTGGTGTTGTTCCACAGGGCCAGCTACGCCGCGGCTTTCTGTACTATGTTGAACGTGAGAGGGTACATCCATACCGGCCGTTTTTGCACTACAACAGTTGGTATGATATCGGCTACGGCGTAGAGAAAATACAGGACTCGAAACTTCTGAAGGTAGTCGAGCGATTTGGAAATGAGCTGGTCAGACAGCGGAAGGTGGCACTGGATTCGTTCCTCCTGGATGACGGGTGGGATGACCCCGCCTCACTGTGGCAGTTCAACAAGGAGCTGCCCAACGGGTTTGCTTCGATGCGCAAAGCGGCTGAGAAATACGATTCGGCCCTGGGCGCCTGGCTTTCTCCTTTTGGCGGTTATGGTGAAGCGAAAAAAGAACGGCTTAAGTACGGCCAGCAACAGGGCTTCGAAACAAACAAAAGCGGGTTCTCGCTCGCGGGCCCCGTTTATTATGCCAGGTTTCGCGGTGTGTGCGTCAAAATGCTTCGGGAGTACGGACTGAATTCTTTCAAGTTCGATGGTATCGGCAGCGGCACCACACCGACGGGGGCCGGTGAATTCGCTCATGATATGAGCGCTCTGCTGCGACTTATAAGCGACCTTCGCCGGGTCAGGCCTGATGTATTCGTGAACATAACGACGGGCACGTGGCCGTCGCCTTACTGGCTGTGGTACGGTGACTCGATTTGGCGCGGAGGCGCGGACTGGAGCACCTCTGGATGGGGCTCGAAACGACAACAGCAAATCACCTATCGTGACAAGGAAACCTACAATAACGTCGTAAAGCGCGCGCCTTTGTATCCGCTCAATTCGCTGATGAGCCAGGGTATAATGCTTGCCAACCACGGACTTGCGAATGAAACCAACGACCTGTCGGCTGATATACGTGAATTCTTCGCCAGCGGCACCGACTGCCAGGAATTGTACGTCACGCCTTCTATGATGCGGCTGGAGGACTGGGACACTTTGGCCCGGTCTGCGCAATGGTCACGCGACAATGCGGACGTCCTGGTGGATACGCATTGGGTGGGTGGCGACCCCGCGAAAGGCGAAATTTACGGCTGGGCTTCGTGGTCTAAGCGAAAAGGCATCCTGTCGCTCCGCAATCCTCAGGACAAGCCCGGCACCATTATCCTGGATATCGGCAGGACATTCGAGCTGCCGAAGGGCGCAGCCACGAAGTACGTCCTCAAAAGCCCCTGGAAAGAGGATTCGGACAAGCCCGCAATAATGCTATCTGCCGGGACAGACCATATATTCGAGCTGAATCCTTTTGAAATGGTTGTGTTTGATGCAATGCCTGACCGCTAATCGGCAAAACATCCGGACTTCACACTCTAAGGAATACTTTGTGCCGATACAAAAACCATAGAAACAGCCACTCGGCTGCCACGGCGCCAACCGACAGAATCAGGGGTCCAAGCGAGGGGATAAGTTCGGCGATACCCTTAAGGAAGAAATTGGCAATCTCGCTGAAGTTCACAAAGCTGCACATGAAGAATATCGTGATTGAATTCATCCCGATAACGATAAAGAAAAAAGCCCATTTCTGTACCATTTTGACGTCAATAATCCAGTAGAACAAGGCGAGCAGCAACATACTGTACCCGCCGGCATACAAGACCATTGAGCTGGTCCAGATTAGGCGGACGACCGGAAAGACCAGCCCCCAGACGTATCCGGCAATGAGGCAGATTATGCCGGCGATCGCCAGTCCTGCGGCCTTGTAATCACCTGACCGCTTTATGCGCAGCCAGTGTCCGGCCAATGCCCCTAAAACCACCGTCGAGACGGACATCAGCGTCGGCAGGATTCCGTTGCTGTCGCCGTACCTGTAATACTCCGTGCTAAATCTGCCCGGAAGAAACTGCTGGTCGATATAGGCCGCGAGACAACCCTGCGGAGTAATAACACCGGCTCCGTATCCCGGCACCGGGACCAGCATCATCACCGCCCAGCCGAGAGCTAAAATCGCCCCCATCACGATTGCCTGGGTGCGCCATCCCGTGTGTATCACCAGGAGCGCCGCAAAAAAGTAACAGATTCCTATTCTCTGAAGGACCCCAGGCCAGTGCAATTCAGAAAGGTTAAAGCGCAGTCCGTGATTCTCCACCATTATCCCCAGCAGGATAAGCAGAATTGTCCGCTTGACAATGTGCAGGTGGAGTTTTTGCCTGCTTTCGCCGCGTTCTAAACGCCGCAAAACTGAAAAAGGAAGCACCAGTCCCACAACGAAAATAAACATCGGCATAATCAAATCTTCAAGATGAAACGCCTCATCCCATTTGGCGTGTGTCATTTGGCGGCTAATCGTTTCAGTCAGCGGGTTCTGCCAGACCTTTGCAAGGGCGATGAACACCATACCGCCCCCGACAATCCAGAACATAACGAACCCTCGCATCGCATCAATCGAGACGACGCGAGATGCTGCCGGCTTCCGCTGTAAATCATCCGACATTTTCACCCCTTTTAGCTCTTACCTGTCATTTTCCATCCGATGATGAGTTCGCATTTCACTCGCGATTAACCGAGACTATTAGTCAGCCGCACCATTGTTTCATAGTTTGCCATCGTCGTCGGCGTGATTGTCCGGCCGTATGGGGATGATGACGGCATCAGGACGAAACCTCTGCCCTGTCCGCCGGTTCCGTCTCTCAGGGTCTTTCCGACAATCTTCTCGAACCGGCCCGGCTCAGTATTTTCTAAATCAGCAATCTCGATATTGCCGAAAAGAACCAACTCCCCGCCATATTTGCTGCGCACGTATTCAAGCTCCACATCCCCCTGGGGCGGCGGCTCAACGGGGTCAATGGCATCGGCTCCCATTTCCACGATGTAGTCGAGAATCGCGCGAATCCTGCCGTGGCAATGAATTCTTGCGAAGCCCCCGTATTTGTGGATGGTCTCAACCATCGGACCGGTATATCGCACTACGTATTCTTTGAAAAGGTGCGGCGGCAGATACGGTTCAGCAGCGTATTCCGCCCCGTATATCCGCCAGAGGCGGCCGCGAAATGATCGGGCTGTCTTCTCGGTTCTGACATATATGTGCCGCGAAAGTTTTTCGAGCAGTTCGTGAAACGTCTTCTGCTCCGTCAGGGCAATAACGGTGTAGTTCTCCATATTGAACAGAGACGCCGCTGCGCATATCGGGTCTTCTGTGTCCACCATCACTATGCCCCGCTCACCGAGATCCTTGTCCTCCTTGAGCAAATTGTCTATATGTACTTCTTCATCAAAAACCTCGTCAGGTAACTGAAGATAGGCGCGCAGGTCATCGGCGTCTTTAAGCAGGTGCTCAACTGTCCAGACCGTGTCAATATCAGGGTCCCGGCGTGTCAGAGACGTCATTGTTCGACCGGCAACCCCTAATGTGGTGCGGGTGAACCGGCATCCTTTCTCCACGTACTCTTCGACCTTAAAAAACCGCCCACGAACATCCTCGGCGCTCGAACTTGTGCTCGACAGCCCCACGTCGTAAGACCGCGACTTGACGGGGCTGCGCATACGGATAAGGTCGGTCTGCTCCTTCGCCAGCCGAAGCAGCGGCTGCCAGGACGGGGCGTTATAGATATTGAATGGATCGGGGTCAGATGGGTCAACAGCGAATCCTCCTATTTCGTAAAAGTTGACTGCAGGTCGGTCAACCTGCCCGCCGCACAAAGTCGCCATTAATCTTTCACGTCTGGTCATCATTTTCCGCGTTCCAATTATCATTGTAACGCATCAGTTGCCCTGCGACAACACATCAGAGCCAAACCACTGTCCCTGTCGGCATCCTTTCTGCTTTACAGGGGTATCGCGTCCTGCTACAGTAAATACGAATGAACAATTTCACATTACTCGATGGCAGTATAGTCGGCCTTTATCTGCTCGCCACCATGATTGCCGGCGTGATGCTCCGCAGATACGTCGGCAGGGTCGAGGACTTTCTTGTCGCCGGCAGAGAGATGAATGTTTATCTCGGCATTGCCTCACTTGCTGCAACGGAATTCGGCATCGTGACATGTATGTACACCGCGCAGAACGGCTTTGAAAAAGGATTCGCAGGAGCCGTCCCGGGAATCCTCACGTTTCTGGCAATGTTCCTTGTAGGGTACACCGGTTTCTGCATCAAGCCCCTGCGCGATTCAGGCGTAATGACCATCCCTGAGCTTTTCGAGAAAAAATACGGCCCACGTGTGCGATGGGCTGCCGGCGTCGTCATTGTCCTTGGGGGCCTGCTCAATATGGGGGTCTTCCTCCGCACCGGCGGCGACTTCCTCGTGAGCGTCAGCGGCCTTGACCCGAAATACCTCGAAGTAACAATGACGGCCCTACTGGTCGGCGTGGCCGTTTACACAATCCTGGGCGGCATGCTCTCCGTCCTCGTTACCGATTTTCTTCAATTTATAGTGATGAGCGCGGGCCTCATAATCACAACATTTCTCATTCTGCACAAGGTGGGCTGGGCTACGCTGGTGAACGCCGTAGAGATGCATCACGGGGCAGGCGGCTTCAATCCATTCAGAAATGATAATATGGGATGGTCATACGTGATTTTCAATGCCCTGCTGAATACCGCTGCCGTCCTCACCTGGCAAACACAGATTGCCCGTGTTCTGGCGGCCAGAAACTCCGACGCCGCACGAAAGGTGTATACCGGCACATCGTTCTTTTTCGTGGCGCGTTTCCTCATCCCCGGCATCTGGGGAATCGCTGCCCTCGCATTACTCACACCCGACCAGGTCGGCTCCAATACTCTCCTGGCTATGCCCAAAATGCTTCGGATGATTGTGCCGCCGGGATTAATGGGACTGCTGTTGGCCGCAATGCTTGCCGCCGATATGAGCACCGATTCTTCCTATATGCTCACCTGGGGCAGCGTGATATACAACGATATAATGGCGCCGTTTCGCAAAATCCCCTGGTCAGAGAAAAAGGGACTCCTCTGGAATCGAACCATCGTTGCACTGATTGGCGTGTTCCTCCTGATCTACGGGCTGTGGTACAAAATAGAGGGGGACCTTTGGACTTACCTCGGTATCACCGGCACAATTTATCTGTCCAGCATGTCCGTTCTGCTCATCGCCTGCTGCTACTGGAAACGCGCCAACAGTTGGGGCGCAGCCGCTGGCATATTCTTCGGCGCCTTCATACCGGCCGCCACGCTCGTCCTCCAGAAGGTCGGCCCCTACACCGAATGGTGCAGGAAAAACGACACCTCCTGTGGAATCGCCGCGTATGTGATTGTGGCATTGGCAATGGTCGTCGGGTCGTTTCTTAAACCAGTTGGCAAGGTTAGCAGGGAGACATAGACAATGACGAATATCGTCAATGAAATAATGACAATGCTCAAAGACCACTGG
>CAYGVZ010000076.1:0-10673 GCA_964353475.1 uncultured Pirellulales bacterium
ATCTGTGGCCGGTTCCAGCGCAAACCAGCCCGCCGGCACGTTCGGCTCAACTGCAAAGCAGAATCCGGTGCAAAGGATTGATGCTGCGGTTGTCGCTGTAATCAGCCATCTCATTGTCCACCCGTGTTTGTTCATTTTGTTTCTCCTGCAACTTGTCCACCGGGAAACCAGTGCAATTTTCAAACCGCACCATTATAATGCCGGGACGCGCCGCTTGCATTGCTAATTCATTTACTTTCGAAAGGGTAATCGGGTGCGGATTATTGGTCTGGATTTGGGCTTTTCTCAAGGCCGGGACTTCCTCGGCACAGTCCAGCCCTTCTATTTTATAATCAATTTTTTCCATACCTCTAACATGGAAGCTTCTCGAAATGCGCTCCGGGTTCGACGGCCATTTTTATTTTTGCTCCTTCCGGCGGAATTCCCGGGAACCGAAGTTTGAATCGTTCCCAGCTTATACCTTTTGTGGTACAACCGTAAATAGTGAAAATCGCAAGAGCCAGGAATGGTATAAGGCATTTCTTAATCATACCATTTTTACAATCTAAATTGCTTTTGCGCCTCGTTCGCCGGTTCGGATTTTGATGACGTCTGAAACAGGATAAACGAATATTTTGCCGTCGCCGGGATTGCCTGTGTGGGCATTTGATGCGATGGCGGCAAGAACGGGTTCCACCAGCGCCTCATCCACGACTATCTCAAGCTTCACCTTGTTTTCCGTTTCCACGGGGTCAAAGGCAACGTCGGCGTTCCTGCCATGCGTGCTTCCATAATCCTGGACATGGCTGATGATAATGCCGGGTATTTCTTCCGGCATCGTCCGCAGGGCCTCGATAACTTTGTTCAGCATAAAGGGCTGGATTATCGCTTTGATTTCTTTCATAGTAATCTCCCGAAGAAGCTTCCTTAAATTTCCTGTTCAGTTTCCTTGTATTCGAACCAGCCGTAAATCGCAGGCAAAACAAGCAGTGTCAGACACCAGGAGGAAATAAGCCCCCCAAGCACTACGATAGCCAGAGGTTTTTGTATCTCAGAGCCGGAACCGCTCGACCATAAAAATGGTATAAGGCCGAACATCGTTGTCAGCGTGGTCAACAGCAGGGGTCTTAATCGCAATTCGCATCCTTTTCTGATTGCCTCGTCCAGCGACAAACCCTCCCTGCGCAGTTGTATGAAGAACGTCACCAGGACAATGCCGTTTTCAACCGCCATCCCGAAAAGCGCAATAAAGCCGACTATCGCGGGCACGCTCAACGTTACTCCGAAAAGCAATACGAATAAAATCCCGCCCACCATGGCAAACGGGAGATTCAGCATAACAAGAAACGAAGAACGAAATGAGTTGAAAGCGGAAAAAAGCATTATGAAAATAAGAAGGACAACCGCGGGCACGGCTATGGCCAGCGTCTTCATTGCTCGCTGCTGGTTCTCGAACTGGCCGCCCCAGGTAATAAAGTAATTGGACGGCAGCGACTTTTCAATTGCTTCAAGCTTGTTTTTTGCCTCTTTGACGAAACTGCCTATGTCTCGCCCCCTGACGTTACATTCGACCACGACCCTGCGCATACCCCATTCCCGGCTTATCTGCGCCGGCACTTCCACGATTGATATTTTCGCCAGTTGCGCCAATGGGATTCTTTGGCCCGAAGGTGTGGGGATAAGAATGTTGCCGATTGCCTTTTCGTCATTGCGCATATCCTGTGGGAAACGCACCGATACGTCGAAACGCCGGTCTTTCTCATAAACAGTCGTGGCGGTTTTGCCTCCTACGGCCGCCTCCACTACTTCATTGATTGTGCTTACATTGATGCCGTACCTGGCGATTGCCTTGCGGTCGATATCGATATCCAACTGCAAAAAACCGGCTATCTGTTCCAGTTTTACGTCGGTCGCCCCTTTGATTCCGGAAATAATATGCTCTATCTGCTCGGCTTTTTCGCCAAGGATATCCAGCTCGTAGCCGAATATTTTTACAGCGACGTCGGATTTAACTCCTGAAATAAGCTCATTGACTCGCAACGCAATTGGCTGCGAAAAGTTAAGCTTAATCCCTGGAATCTGGCTTAATTCCCTGTCCATTCCTGCTATAAGCTCTTCTTTCGATTTTGCCTTCCAGAACTTACGGGGCTTAAGCATAATCAATAAATCGTTTTGCTCGGGGCCCATCGGGTCTTCGGCAATTTCGGCCCGGCCGGTTTTCGTAACAACCGTCTGGACCTCGGGGAAATTGAGCAGGATTTTTTCTATTCTTTCCCCGACCGTCCTGGATTCTTCCAGGGAAGAAGTGGGGAATTTAACGACGTTAATCGCAATGGAACCCTCGTCGAGATAAGGCATAAATTCGGTGCCGACAAACTTAAAACCGATTATAGAAACCAAAAACACACATACCGCAACTACGACCGTTGCTTTCTTGTGTTTTAATACTGTATTTAAAAGGGGAATATAAAGTTTTTTGACTAAACGCATTCCGATGTTATCTTTCTGAATCGCAGATGCCTTCAAAAAATAAAAGGAAAGCACCGGCGTTATAGTCAGTGAAATCACAAGCGAGCCGAGCATCGCGAACATAATGGTCAATGCCAGCGGCTTAAACATTTTCCCTTCCTGTGCCTGCAAACTGAACAAGGGAACGAATACGAGCACAATTATCAAAATGGCGAACAATACGGGCACGGCGACTTCACGCACCGCTTCCGAGCATATACTGATTTTGTCCGCTGATTTATGGCGTTCGGACAAATGCCTGAATATGTTTTCACCTACCACGATATTGGCGTCCACAATCATACCGAGAGCGATTGCCAGGCCGCCTAAGGACATCAGGTTTGCGGACATTCCCCAGGACTTCATAAGGACAAAGCATATAAGTGCTGATAACGGAAGCGACAGGCATACAATCGCGCTCAAACGGATACTGCCCAAGAACAGGAACAGCATAATAATAACCAGCAAACCTCCCTGCAGCAGCGCATCGGAAACAGTGCGAATGCAGGCCTGAATTAATTCCGTGCGGTCGTAGAAGGGATTTATCTTTACGCCTTCGGGAAGACGTTTTTGAATTTCAGCTATTCTTTCTTTTACTTTTGTGACAACCGTCTTCGAGTTGGAATCTTTAAGCATAATTACCATTCCGCAGACCGTCTCGCCTTTTCCGTCGCGCGTAACCGCTCCCTGGCGGATTTGATGGCCTATTTGAATGGAGGCGATGTCTTTAAGATATACCGGCACGTTTTCGTATTCGGATACAACTATATTCTCAATGTCTTCCGTTGATTTTATGAAACCAATGCTCCTTGCGATAATCTGCTCGCGCCCTTTGATTATGAAATTCGCCGGCGCCGTGGCATTATTATTGGCAAGTGACTCAACCACCTCGCTGAGGGATATTTTATACTTTAGCAGCTTGTCGGGTTCGACGACTACCTGGTATTGTTTGACAAGGCCCCCAAAGGAGTTAATCTCAGTCACTCCCTGTACCGTGCTCAACTGGGGCTTAATGACCCAGTCCTGTAAGGTGCGCAATTCCGTCGGGTCGGCGATTTTCGGGTCGGCCTCGAGGGTATATTGATAAATCTCGCCCAAACCCGTGCTGATTGGCCCCATCTCAGGTTCAAATCCCTCGGGGAGATTTTGTTTGGCGACGGCAAGCCGTTCAAAGACGAGCTGCCGTGCAAAATAAATATCCACGTCATCCTCAAATATCACAACTACCTGTGACAGTCCCGCTTTGGAAAGTGAACGAATGAGTTTTATCCTCGGCAGGCCGTTCATCTGGATTTCAATAGGATAGGTGATAAGACGTTCAATTTCAGCAGGTGCAAGGCCTTCCGCCTCGGTCAAAACCATCACCTGAACATTCGTCACATCTGGGAAAGCGTCTATGGGAAGTATCGTCCAGCAAAATATGCCTGCTACAATAACCACAACAGTCCCAAGCAGAATTAAAAACCGGTGTCTGAAAACAGCGGCAATGAATTTCTCCATAGGGTTCTCCTTATTATTCCGCGCAACCCGCGCCCATTTTTGATTTGAGAAGCTGCGATTTCAACAGGAAGCCGTCCTGTATGACTATCACCTCGCCCTCATTAATGCCTTCGGATATGGCGACTTCGTCTTTGGTCTCATCCTTTATTTTTATTTCCCGGACCTCGAATTTTTCGTCCGCTGTTTTTATGAAAACCACCTTTTTACCGTTTATGATATGCACGGCCTCCTGCGGAACGATGATGTATTTGTCCTCAGAAACCACCATCAGCTCGGCGTTGACAAACATTCCGAGCTTGAGCAGGTATTCCGGATTCTGGATAAGGCCTCGGATTTTTACCGTGTGCGAATCCTTGTCAACGCGGGGGGAGACAAAGCTGATTTCACCTTCAAACGCCTTATCAGGATATGCTACGGAACGCACGAGTATCTTCTGACCGGATTTAACTGCGGAGATGTCCTTTTCATAAACGTCAAACGTTCCGTTGAGCTTCGAAAGGTCGGCTATGGTGCAAATGGAGGAAACCGAATCCACCTTATCGCCTTCCTTGGCAAAGTTCCCGATAACCACGCCTGAAATAGGGGACTTAATTTCCTGCAGGGCGCCGCCATTGACCTTTATGGTGCCTATCACATCGTCTTTTTCAACAACGGAACCAATATTTGCTTTAAGCCCGGAAACAACGCCTGAATTGGAAGAAGTGATATGGCTTATCGATTCGCTCTCCTGGGCAATCTGACCGACCACCGGAATCCGTTCTACCAATGACTCTCGCTTTGCCGCCATAGTTTTTAAATCTATCAGTTCCTGGGATTTTCTGCTCAAATCAAGGTGTTCCCCGTCCTCGCTGTGCTCCTCATGCTCACCTGGACGCTGGATTTCTTTGTTCAAGGAGATGCGAGAAATTGCTATTCCTGCGCCGACAGATAGGCCTATGATTATTATCCATTTTATAAGTTTCATCGGAGATACGACTCCTTCCTCATAGACGTGTAAACGGTTTTTTCCAGTTCAGTAACTGCGCTGTTAAGATTGAAAAGCCCCTCGTAATACTGGACTCTTGTCCCGGCGACGGTCCGCACCTGGTCAAGATAGTTGATAAAATCCATTTCCCCTTCGCTGTATCGCAAATCCGCCAGGTGCAGAAGCTCATTTGCTTCTTCGAGGGATTTCTTTAATGAATCAAGCTGTTTTTGTGCCAGTTCCACCTCCAGATACGCCTGGTAAACCTCGAAGGCGACTTCTCTTCTGGTCGCATCGAGCCGCACCCATTGGGCTTCTTTTTCGGCGATGGCTTTTTGAATCTCCCCGCGATTTCCGTTCCACAACGGGAAACTGAACCCGAAAACCACGCCGTAGTCGTTTTCAAAGTCCTCCCTTATTCTCTGGAAGCCGATAAACGGAGCAGGCAGGCGTTCAAGTTCTTCTTTCTTAATGTTCTTTGTTTTGGAATCAAGATTGAGCTGTTCCAGCTTGACGTCGGGGCGATTTATAAAAGCGATTTCCGTTAACTTTTGCAAACTGATTTCTAATTTGTCTTCTTTAAGCTCCTCTTCGATATCAAAGGCAATTTCCATCGCCCGGCCCATAAGAAGATTAAGCTGTGCCTTGTCGGTTTTTAGTGATTTTTCTGCGGCAAGGGAGGCGTTCTCGGCTTTTAGAAGCTCGATTCTCGCCCGTTGCACTTCGTTCTTTAAGGCCTGTCCTGATTGCAGACGTTGCTGAACCCGGCTCAAGAAATTCCTCAGAATCTCAAGATTACCTTTGGCAAGCTCTATCTCTTTTTTGTCGAGAGTTATTTTGTTGTACGTCTGTCTTACCCGTGAATAAATTTCCCCCCACGCCTGCCTCAGAGATTCCTCCTGTACCGAAACGGCATTTGAGGCGATTTCTTTTCTTAACCCTCTAACGCCGGGCGGGTCGAACCCCTGCCGTATTTCAAAACTGTCGAGATTGGCACGCCTCCTGTCATCTTCGTCCCTCTTAAAACCTCCGATTTCGAATCCTATTTCAGGGTCTGGCAAACTTCCCGCCGTTATCAACTCTCCTCTTGACGCTATCGTTGCTTTGCGAGATTCAATAATGCGGGGATTGTTCTCAAATGCCAAAGAAAGCGCCCTCTCAAGAGTGATTGTCTCTTCTGCGACGCATCGACTTTCCACGTATGGCATAACGCTGATAGCGAGCAAAAATATGGCGTATTTCTGTTTGTTCATTAGAACGGTTCTCCTTCGTTAAAACCGGAAGATATTAGGATTGGCCGACGGTTTCGTCAGCGGCGACGGAATTTCCTAAATCCACTCAGAATTTAGGGGACTATGCCTCAGGGGGATGGAATATCTCGACGGGCCTGATGGGTCTGTGAACCGAACGAAAAGGCAGCAAGACAAAGTTCGTTTCAGAGCAGAAAGGAAGAATTTGTTGCCTTTCGACTATCATACTGCAACAACTGCCGTCACAGTGTACGGGGCAGTGCTGATGGTTGCTGTCTTCCGCCTCCCAGTGACACAGGAAAAAGGCGACAAAAAAGACAAAAAGCATTCCTGCTGCTGCGATTCTTATGCCTTTGCAAGCCATAAATTAAACATATCATTTACCATTGTGACAAGTCAACACTATAATACGAAACGGGCATAAATATGTGCGGTACGCTCCGGCAATCTCTTGCGCAGCCAAAGCGCGGCTGCCGGCGACACAAGGTTCTGAAAGGGCATAGTGGTGCAGATTATTGGCTTGGATTTGGGCGGGACGAAATGCACGGTTGTTACCGGCAGCGACAAGGGCAAACCGCGGCGGATAGCCAGGTTTCCTACGGCCGGGCCTGCTGAGACATTACAGAAGATTTTCGCAGTTGTCGAAAAGATACCCGCCGGACGCAAACCAGTGTTCGGCATTTCAGCAGGCGACCCGATGGATGCCAAGAAGGGGCTGCTGTTAGGCCCGCCGAATATGCCCGGCTGGGACTGTGTCGAAATCTGCAAAGAAATGACCGACCGCTTCGGCGGCGAGGCGTATTTAATGAACGACGCCAATGCAGGCGCTCTGGCTGAGTGGCGGTTCGGCGCTGCGAAAGGTTACAGCAACATCGTCTTCTGCACTCACGGAACCGGAATGGGAGCAGGATTGATTCTCGACGGCCGACTCTATGAGGGGACAAACGGCTCTGCCGGTGAAATCGGACATACCCGGCTTAGCCCCGACGGCCCGGTCGGGTATGGCAAGCGTGGCTCATTTGAGGGCTGGTGCTCCGGCGGCGGCATCGCAAGGTGCGCTATGCTTCGCGCAAGAAAATTGAAAGGCAAGGTCGCTTTCAACCCTGGCAGAATCGAAGACATCACAACCAAAGACATTGCCGAGGCGGCCGAAAAAGGTGACAAGTTGTCGCGGGAAATTTTGGCCGTATCGGGGCGATACTTAGGCCAGGGCCTTGCGATGATTATCGACATCCTCAATCCTGAAATCATCGTCTTAGGCAGCTTGTATCTGCGGAGCGGCAAGTTCTTCGAGAAAGCAATGCGAGAGGAATTGAAGAAGGAGGCATTGCCTCAATCGCTGAAGAACTGCAAAATCGTACCCGCCGCCCTCGGCGAACAAATCGGCGACTTCGCCCCCATCTGCGTGGCGATGTACCGAAAAGGAATGATTTGAAGAGCAACGGTGCACATTATATTTTGATGAACGATTTGGTTCTGTACATCCAGTAAAGGATAAGCCAGACGACGGCAAAGCCCCCCGTACCCTGCACAAGAGCTTTCCACTGCCCAGTGTGGCCGGCCAGCCCCCCGACAAAAATATCGCCGATTTGGCGAAAGTCGAACAACATCGTGGCGACATACACCGCTATGGCATTGACCCCGATGACGATAAAAACAAAAGCCCACTTTCTGTATCCCCAAACATCGATTATCAGATAAAAGACCGTCAAAAGCAAATAGCTCCACCCTATCGCGGCCAGCGCAAACGAACTCGTCCATATCTTCTTGATAATCGGAAGCCAGTTGCTCCAGAGCAGTCCCACTGCCAGACAGCCGATGCCAATCGCCAGGAGCCGGAATGTTTTTGACCTGTGCGAGGTTCCGGACAGCAGCAACTGCCCCGCGAGCGCTCCTGACATTACAATCGCGCCAAATGTCATTGAGCTGATAACCCGCGAGGCGGTTCCAAACTGAAACCGGCCCAGGACGATATGGTCCACGTAATCAACCAGGTTTACCTGGGGCGTATATATTCCCGCACCGTGTCCCGGCACGGGTACCAGCGCCACCAGCGCCCAGTATGCGAGCAGCAGCAGTGCCGTCACCACTATCTGCCATCGTATATTCAGGTTCAGTATGATTATCGATGTAATAAGGTAACCAATCCCTATCGCCTGAAGCGTATCGCAAAAAAAGTAAATCTTCGACCATTCGAACGCCAGCAAACGCCCCTTTACAATCATTGCCAGCAAAAACAAAATCGCCACCCTCTTGATAATATGAAGGTAGAGTTTTCTCCTGCTCTCCCTCTTTTGCAGACGCCTGCGAAATGAAAACGGCATCGCTACTCCCACGATAAACAAGAACAGCGGCATAATCAGGTCTTCGCAATTGAAGCCGGTCCATTCAACGTGTTTAAGCTGTTCTTTGACAAAAGCCGTGAGAGGATGATGGAATATCTCGTCCAAGCTGCCGAATATCCACTGCCCCCCGATGATCCAGAACATATCAAAACCCCTCAACGCATCGAGGGAGACGAGCCGACCCGTGGTTCTTACCGGCTGAATTTCAGCGTCCATATAACCGTTCCTTTAAGGTCTCCTGACCAAGCTCGAACATTGCTGATTCCAGGTGGTTACGCCGCATCGGAAAGGCATTCTATCAGAAGCTTTTGTAATTTCGGTGGCAATTTTCCACACAGTCCCTGTGAAACGGGTGCGATTCACGTGGCGCAAGCCATCCCGAGGCGGATTTATAGGTAAAAAGTGGATTACTCGTGGCACGTGGCCCAGCCATGGCAAGGCCAGCCATCTTGGCCGTGCCTGCACGGGCTGGAAGCCCGTGCTACCCAGCGAAAGGAAAATCTACCTACAAAGATGAAGCACACCCCCTGCCGCCCCTCGCCATAATCGGGCCTATCTATCAGGGGCAATTCGGCTATAATACGCCGTTCACAATCGTAACTATCCGTGCAAAGGGCCACAGATGTTTGTTGACGAAGCGAAAATATGGGTCAAGGCCGGAGACGGCGGTAACGGATGCGTGAGCTTCCGGCGGGAAAAGTACATCCCAAAAGGCGGGCCTGACGGCGGAGACGGCGGCAAAGGCGGCGATGTCTATTTTGAGGCGGTCGAGAACCTCGATACGCTGTCCGACTTTACCGGCAGGCATCACTGGCGGGCCAAAGACGGCAAGCACGGCCAGGGCAAGAAAAAGGCCGGCGCAGATGGCGATGACCTTGTTGTGCAAGTACCGCCGGGGACGCTGATTTATGATATAGACCTCGAAATTGCACTCAAGGATATGAACGAGGTCGGGATGAAGGTGTGCGTATGCTTAGGCGGGCGAGCCGGCAAGGGCAACACGCAATTTGCAAACCCGGTCAACCAGGCGCCAAGATACGCCGAGCCGGGCAAGCCCGGCCAGGAACGAAACATCCGCCTGGAACTGAAACTGATTGCCGATGTCGGCCTTGTCGGTATGCCAAACGCCGGCAAGAGCACACTCATTTCCCGCTGCTCGGCAGCAAGACCTAAAATCGCCGCGTATCCATTTACAACCCTTGAGCCGGTCCTAGGAATCGTGGAGCTGAGCGACTATCGGCGATTTATTATGGCGGACATCCCGGGATTGATCGGCGGCGCACACAAAGGCACAGGGCTTGGCTTTGAGTTTCTGCGGCACATAGAAAGAACACGGATAATTGTGCACATCTTAGACATAATGCCGTTGGACGGCTCCGACCCCGTTGAAAACTACAAGGCGATTCGCAGGGAGCTTGAGGAGTACAGCGTGGCGCTGGCGGGTAAAGATGAAATCATCGTCGCAAATAAAATCGACCTCGACCCTAAAGGGACGATTGTAAAAAAGCTGCGAAAATCCCTCGGCCATCGCATCCACCCCATCTCAGCCGTTACAGGAAAAGGCATTAAAGAGCTGTGCGAGGCGCTGTGGAAGAAGGTAAAGGCACTTTGATTTCTCGGCGGGCTTGTAACGACATTCACAGTGCAGGATTAAACAATATCCGGTTGACGTCGGCGGGGTGACCTGCAAGCGCTTTTGCGCCGTTCTTGAGCAATTCATCTGCGGAGCGGTAGCCCCAGAGGCAGCCGACGGGAAACATACCGGCGGCAACGGCGGTCCGCATATCGGTGTTGGTATCGCCTAAGTAAAGAAAATGTTCCGGTGAAATGCCGAGGCGTTTTGCGATTTGCAGGGCGGCTTTAGGGTCGGGCTTGACCGGGACATCGGGTAATGCTCCCTGGACGATTTTGAAATGGAAATCAGGGAGCAGCGATTCGACCATAACTTTGGTGAAATGGTCGGGCTTATTGGAAAGGACGACCATAGGCAGGTTCTTCTTTTCGATGGCCGACAAAAGCTCCGGTACGCCGGGATAGGGCCTTGTGTTTTTGTGCCAGCATTTGTCGTAGATTTGCTCCGAATATTCGGCGACTTGTTTTATGGTCCGGGCGTCGCGGGCGGATTCC
>CAYGVZ010000077.1:0-10642 GCA_964353475.1 uncultured Pirellulales bacterium
CGCGCCATTCTGTCCGCAGACACAGAAGGGACGAAGTTGGCCCTGTGTGACCCGAATGGAAAGTCCCGCGCTGCTCTGTACACGGACAAGGACGGGCCGGGGCTGGTTCTGTTCGAGGTGAATGGAAAGCCCCGCGCCGCTCTGACCGTGTTAAAAGACAGGCCGGGGCTGGTCCTGTTCGACGTGGATGGAAAGCCCAGCGCCGGTCTGACCGTGTTAAAGGATGGACCGATGTTGGCCCTGTGTGACCCGAACGGAAAGTCCCGCGCCTCGCTGCACCTGATAAAGAACGAACCGCAGTTGGGTCTGGCCGACGCGGACGGAGAGCTCCGCGCCTGTCTGGCCGTGTTAAAAGACTGTCCGGGGTTGGCCCTGTTCGACGCGGATGAAAAGCCCCGCGCCATGCTGCACGTGCTAAAGGAGGGACCGCAGTTGAGTCTGACCGACGCAGATGGAAAGCCCCGCGCCGTTCTCGGGGCTAACCGAACTATCACACCGGATGTGATGGTCATTAATTATCCCGAATCTTCCCTGGTGCTGTTCGACCCGAATGGTAAGGTCATCTGGGAAGCTCCGCGGTAATGGGTTGGAGTTTGCCTGAGTCGGCATTGCTGCAAAATGGTTAGGACAGAAGGCCAAAAAGAAAAAGAAGAGGGTAAGCTTATAAGGGTTTTCAGAACTTGATACAGGGACACGCAGAAGGCGCATGAAAGCTCATTCGGGGCCGTGCAGCGGGGGTGTATGCGACCGGCTAAAGGAATCCATCGGAGCAGGTCGATAGCGAGCCGGCATTAACTTTGTTTTGCCTGGCCGACCTTGTAACCAAGATAACCGACCACACCTATGCCAATAACATGTACGGCCCACCATCCCCCGTTAAGAAGCTGAAAAGCCCTGGGTACGACCACTAACAGCAGATTCATGGTCTCGGCCATTGTTCTACTCCTTGACCCAATTCAAGATTAGTTTCGAACGCCTGTTTTGCAG
The DNA here is from genome assembly GCA_964353475.1 of uncultured Pirellulales bacterium. Classification (GTDB taxonomy): domain Bacteria; phylum Planctomycetota; class Phycisphaerae; order Sedimentisphaerales; family Anaerobacaceae; genus CAYGVZ01. Next base: position 988 of record CAYGVZ010000077.1, read on the forward strand.
GGATATCTAATCAACCCTGACGACAGAGTTCATCTCACCGTAGGGGTTGGGTTCGGTCGCATTGTTATAGGGGTCTTGCTGCCACTGTCCGTCCACAACCAGTCGGTAGCTGTACACTCCTTTTGCCAGGGGAATTCTGACCTGCCAGGTGCCGTCGCCTGCTTTTCTCATCGGGGTCTTTTCGGGCTGCCAGTCGTTGAAGTCGCCGGCGATATGAACGGCGTTTGCCTGCGGGTAAGACGCGACGAACATAACGCTGTCTCCGACCCGGCAGGGGCCGAATTTTTGCGCGGCACTCACACTTGCTGGTCTGGACTCTCTCATAGTTGTGGTCATAGTTGCTGCTGTTGTTCTTTCTCTTGCGATTTTTGACGTTTTCATAGCAAACTCCTTTCGGGAAAACACAGATATTAATCTGGGATTTCCCATATACACGATTTAATGGCGCCGCTGCACCTTCCGATTGCCACAAGTTATCATATCCATCTTAAAACGCAAGTATTTTCCGTCATTTCGTGCAACTTTTACCACCGCAACCCGCTTGTCAGCCGTCAGCGGAAAGCGGGGCAATCTGGGATAGAGAGGCAAGGAGGGATTACAGCCGACTTTGGCGGACAACCAATCCCGCATAACGCGGTCTAAAATGTGTTTTTGACAGCCAACGGTCGGATTCGAATCCGCCTTCGTCCCCAGGGGGCTACGGCGGACGAGCTTTGTTTGTGAGTTATAAGCCGCAGAGCTTCGTTTTGTGAGGTGAGAAAGGAACAGCCAACGGTCGGATTCGAACCGACAACCCCCGGTTTACAAAACCGGAGCTCTGCCGTTGAGCTACGTTGGCGACGAATGTGATGATAGTAAAATATACACGCGGCGTCAATCGGCAGATTGAGTGTGCGGGTTGAATGGGGCTGCCAAAGCCCTTATTCAAAGGCGCACTGGTAGTAAATCGCTTTGTATTTCGAGCCGGCGATAGTGAAGCGGTTGCTCTCGACGGGGACGGTCTGGTCGGTCTTTCGACCATCATTGTCGAGGACGTGAACGGTCGGCGAGCCGGTTCTATCGATTTTGATTTCGGCGTCGATTGATTCGAGCAGGATGGGCGCTCCGCCGGTATCTAGGAGTTGAGTGTGGTCATCGTTGTATTTCATCCCGGTGTTGTAGGCCCTGCCAACCGCGTTTATCAGGATGGATTTGCTGTCGGCGATTGTCTTGTCTTTTTCCATCGCGGTTACGATTATTACCGCGAAATCGGTGGCCGGCTTAATCGTGACATTGCCTAAGCGGTGCTCGATTCCCTTTGAGAAGCCGATGACGCCCTTTGTGGCGGTGGTGTCGATTGTGAACCAGCCCTTTCCTGAATAGTCCCATTTCAACTGGCCCGTGTTCGAGGTGACAATTTTCTCTTTGACAAGGCCAGCAAGTTTAGGCGATTGCGTCTGCTCGAACTTGTCGGTGAAATCTACGACGACCCGCCCGGCGGCAAGCGCGAGCGCCTCATCGGGCATATCGCCTGAGAAAACCTTGTGGTCGCCGGATTGTTCGACTTTGTCCGTAAAGCCGAGGTTGCCTTGCTGCAGAGAATCGATGTGGACTTTCTTTGAATAGACAACGGCGCCCTCTTTCACGTCGCCGCGATAGACCATTCGTGCAAGCGAAGGGTACAGGCCGATTTGTGTGGGGACATCGATGTTGTATATGTTGGGCGTGGCGATTTTGTCTGTAAATCGGCCGCCCGATGCAAACTCGTAAGAGCCGTCCCAGCCGTTGAGGCCAATACCATAAGCGGCGATGATCGGCGGGGCCTCGACAATCCACTCATTTGGCAGGCAGCTAATCCATTCGGACATCTGGAAGGGTCTGTTTGCGACCTGCTGGAAGCCGGTGCTGAGCAATCCGCAGCCGGGCTGAGAAAGCATTGACTGGTTGTTGACCTTGCCCGGCTTCATTGTGTGCCCCGTGCCGCCGCCGAAATAGTTGTGCCTGTCAACGATGCCGACAAGGACATCGGAGTGCAGATTGTAGTAGTGGCCTGTCCCTGCGCCTGCCTGCCAGCAGCTTCCCACGATGGGGCCTTTATAGCCGGTGTCGCGGATGGCCTTGACGAACTTGCTGTAGAATTTGTTCTGTGTTTCATAGCAGAAGCGGGCAGTATCAAGCAGCCGTTGTTTGAGTCCTCTGGTGGCTTCTTTTTCGATGCCTTCACCGAGGTACCAGCTATGAGCAACCGGGTAGATATTACGCTTGTCTAAGTGTTCATCTGTCTGGAATTTCGGATAGGCGTTAATTGCCTGCTCGCCCCAGGCCTTGACGAGATTTTCGTGCGAGCCGTATTTGGCCTTGAGCCAGTCGCTGAAGAGTTCGCAGAAGAGTTTCTTGTACGTCGGGCACTGCATAACCATCTGGTGCGTGGTTGGAAAGAAGATGTCGTCTTCGTTTTGCAGTTCAACGAAGGCCAGGCCGCCGTCATCGGCATAGCGCAGGCCCGTGTAAGGATTCTTGTGGTTGAGCAGGTTGACGGTCAACTGGATATTAAGCGCCTGCAAGTCCTCGGCGAACATCACCAGGCCGATGGAGCTTCCCTTCAGATGCGCATCACCCGCCTTTACGACTTCATCGTAAGCGAGGACCTTGCTTTTGTCGCCGGGGCGCAGGCGATGGCCGTAGATGTGTGACCAGCCGGTGTAGATACCTTTTTCGCGCAGCTTTGCTGAGTAGTAGTCGAGCTGGTCCTGCCTTGCAGGGTCAGTTTTTGTCGAGTCGTTTGCATCGCCGATGCCTTCGTAGCCGCCGTACCAGGTGAACTTGTGCAGGCGAATCAGGTTAAGCCCATACTTGGCGTAGCGGGCCGCGCGAAAGTCGGCCTCTTTCTTTTCCGGCGCACAGCCCATATTGCCGTGGTTGGTGCCCCAGAATTTTACTGGCGTACCATCCTCAAAAACAAAGTTGTCGCCCTGAATCTGCAGGAAGCCGTGCTTGCCCGCCGGCTTATCGAGCCAGTTGCTCATATCAATTACGCTTGGCCCGATGTCATCGCTGGGTTGCCACGCCCACCACTGCGATTCACCAGATGCGGGCAAACTGAAAACAAGGATAGTTATGAGGATTGTTGCCGTGGGATTTGCTCTGTCATGATTTGCGATGACCATAGTATGTCGTCTCCAGCGAAAACAAAATCACGGTGTGGCTTGTCGTGTGGGCAGCAAGACAGATAACGCATCAGCAGGATGAATGCAATGAGATTTTGTGGAGGGTGTCAGCGAAGGAGGCAGGATTTTTCACCGCGTTTTTCGAGGTATTTCTGGTGGTAGTCCTCGGCCTCGTAGAAGGGGCCGGCGGGTTCGATTTCGGTGACAATGGGGCGGGTGAATTTGCCGCTTTTTTCGAGTTTATCTCTTGAGGCAACAGCGGCTTTGCGCTGGTCTTCAGTGTGGTAGAAAATTGCGGAGCGGTATTGAGAGCCGACGTCCGGGCCTTGCCGATTCAGTGTCGTCGGGTCGTGGATTTTCCAGAATACATCGAGCAGCTTTTCGTAGGTAATCTTATTGGAGTAGAAGAGGACTTCTACGGCTTCCACGTGGCCGGTCTTGTCGGTGCAGACCTGTTTGTAGGTGGGGTCTTTGGAATGGCCGCCGGTATAGCCGACGGTGGTGGAGACAACGCCGGTGATTTGGTCGAATTCAAGCTGGACGTGCCAGAAGCAGCCGGCGGCGACAGTTGCCTTTTGGCAGTCGTTTGGGTCTTTAGCGGCGGCAACAGCGTTCGATTTATCATTATCGTTTCTGGGATTCATCTTTGCGCGCCTTTCGCTGCCGGATTTGGCCAGCACGTTTATAAACACAGGCAGCAAGACAAGTGTGCAGGTGATAAACACTATTTCCTTCAGCCGCCTCATATCATTCGGCTCCTTTGCGGTTTCTACGCATCCCGGCGGTCGCCTGTTCTCAGAATATGTCCGATTGGACGATTTGGCCGTAAATACCTCTCGGCGATGCAAAATCGCTTGACGTATGCGCCCGCAAGCAATAAATTCGTTCTGTCGCCTAATCGAGTTGTCGAAAGACACAGGATTGGAAGAGACGGTGTTTTCTACTATAGGTACAGCAGTGCGAATGGCTGGCGTGAATATGGTGATTACAAATATCTGAAAAAAGGGAGGAACGGTTATGCCCAAGACACACCAAGACGCAAACAGGTCAAATCTTGTTATCGGTTTAACAGGGCCTTTTGGCAGTGGTTGCAGCGAGATGTACGAAGTATTGAAGGCAGACTATGGATTTGAGGGCTTTCGGATATCCGACGACATCCGTGCTGAAGTGACTTCGGCCGGGAAGAGCATCGCGAAAGGACAGCCGGGGTGGCGGAAAGTATTGCAAGAGTGTGGGAATGAGAAAAGAAAGGGGAACCTGGGATACTGGGTGAAGAAGGTTCTGGAAAAAATCGAAATTGCCAAGCTGGGTGACCAGTCAGTTGTCATTGACGGCTTCCGCAATTTTGGAGAGGTAGAGGAAATACGAAGGATATACCCAAGGTTTTTTCTCGTTGCTGTGTATGCTGAAAAGGACGAGAGGTGGAGACGCGTTCACAAGGATTACGAGGGACGGCAGAGTGAATTTGAGGATGACGACCGGCGAGATAAGCTTGAGGAGTTTGAATGGGGTCAGAGTGTGCAGAGGTGCGTGGATGACGCCGATTACGTGTTTTATAATAATGAATCTCTAACTGTTTATGACAGCGGAGAAGAGAAACCGGCATTGGAGAGGATAAGACGCGTAATGAAGGAGCAGGCTGCGGACTTTGTTCTATTGATGAGTGGCTCTGCCGACAAGGCGAGGGCACCCAAACCAGAGGAGATTGAAATCGCTGCGGCATACGCGCAGTCCAACTCTTCCACATGCAAGAAAAGACATGTGGGTGCTGTTATTGTCGCGAGCCGAGATGGACAGCAAATTCCAATATCGATGGGTTACAATGAAAATCCACCGAACATGCGCACGTGTTTGAGCGAGGGTGGGTGTTATAAAGATGAGGACATGGAGTCAAAACTTGCAGCACAGGAAAATATACATTGTTCCAAATGCGGAAAGAAGTATAATAAGCTTGAAAAGCCGTGGGTTTGTGAATGTGGCGCCAGTTTCAAAGACCGCTTGCATCCGAACAGGAATATGGAATTGTGCACGGCGATTCACGCAGAAGAGCGCGCGATTTTGTCGCTTGGCGGGCGGTCTGCCGAAAATGGTATTTTATATGTTACAACTTTTCCGTGTTTCCAGTGTGCTCGATTGATAATGGATGCCGGAATAAAGAGAATCGTTTTTGTTGAAGCATACCCGGTCCGGGAGACGAAGAAATTCTTAGAACAATATGGTGTGAAGGTAGTACCATTTACAGGTTTTACCGCTAAGGCGTTTTTCAAGGTTTTCAGGAAGGTGAACTGATTAGGTTACCTGGTGTGGGGGCAAAAGGAGAACAAAATGGGCTGCGCAGGGAAGAAGAAGGAACTGGAGCGGAATGAAAAGGAAACAAGCAGGGATAAAACAAATAACAAGAGACAAGACAAAACAGAGAAGAGACCGTGGAGTCATATAATAGACAGGGATAAGTACTGTGATGGGCCTGGAGACAACATTTATGTGTTCGGATAACGTATGAGTCGCATGGAGATGCCTCCGGGAAGCCCCAAATAAAACTGGTGCAAGTCAAGACCAGGCAATCTACGAATGGCCCCACGACTGTAATGGGGCCATTCCTTTTTGAATAAAAAGCAAGCATACTGCTTGACGTGATACTATGCTAATCATAGATTTACCTTTTTACTCAATGCCGACTGTTTTGGAGGTACTGGTGTGGAAGAAGCTATAACGAAGGCCGGCGGATTGATAGAGGCGATGGAGTACATTCGCCGATTCCGTGGCAGGATAGTGGTGGTGAAGCTTGGCGGAAGCGTTCTGGATGATGAATGTCTGCAAAAGAAGCTCCTTACCGATGTGGCTTTTATGGCGACGGTGGGTATGCGCCCGATTATCGTGCACGGAGGCGGCAAGGGCATTACAAGAGCGATGAACGAGGCGGGCCTTGAGCCGGTGTGGGTTCAGGGCAGGCGTTACACGGATGAGCGGACGCTGACGATAGTGGAGCACGTACTCGTGCACAAGATAAACGAGGTGATGTGCGCGATATTATCGCAGGTCGGCTGCCGGCCAATGGGTCTGCACTCGCTAAGCAGTTGTGTCCTGTTTGCTGAGCCGTTGCGACTGGAAGGCGAGGACGGACGCAAAATCGACCTCGGATTCGTCGGACAGGTAACAGAGGTCAACGGGCAGCTTCTTAAGACGCTCTGCGCCGACGGAACGATACCCGTGATTGCCTCGGTGGCGAAGGACAGGAACGGCGGGACGCTCAACGTCAACGCCGACACCGCCGCGGGCAAGGTCGCCGCTGCCGTCGAGGCGGAAAAACTGGTTATGGTAAGCGACACGCACGGCATCCGCAGGGACATCAAGGACCCGGACAGTTGTATTTCGAGCTTGAATGAGAAACAGATTAAGGAAATGATTGACGCAAAGATTATAACGGACGCGATGTATCCCAAAGTCGAGGCGTGCTTAGTTGCGCTGGCAGGCGGTGTGAAAAAATCGCATATAATCGACGGACGGATTGAACATTCGCTGCTGTTAGAGATTTACACGGATAAAGGTGTTGGAACGGAAATTGTGAAATAAAAAACGGATTCACCGCAGAGCACCCCTCGACAAGCTCGGGGCAGGCAGCGGAGACCGCAGAGAAAAAAACATAAAATAAACTCTGCGAGCTTTGCGGTCTCGGCGGTAAATAAAGGTAAAGGTAAAATAATGACGACGCAGGAAACGATAGAGTTGTACAATAAGTACGTTATCAGCAATTACAGCCGATTGCCGCGGGTAATGGTGAAGGGCGAGGGCTGCTACCTTTGGGACGCGGACGGCAACAAGATTTTGGATATGTTCCCCGGCTGGGCGGTGCACGGCATAGGCCACTGCCACCCAAAGGTTGTCGAGGCGATACGCAAGCAGGTGGGCGAACTTATTCACATCGACAATACTTTTTATTCGGAGCCGCAGGCAAAATTAGCCAAGTTGCTCAGCGAACGTGCGTTCGGCGGTAAATGTTTCTTCTGCAACAGCGGCGCAGAGGCGAATGAGGCGGCGCTGAAGCTGGCGCGCCTGCATACCGCAGAAGGCAAGTACAGGTTCATTACGGCTGAGGGCAGTTTTCACGGCAGGACGTTTGCGACTGTGACGGCGACTGCGCAGCCAAAGTACCACGAGGGCTTCCTGCCGCTGCTGCCGGGATTCAGCTACGTACCCTTCAACGACATAAAGGCGCTCGAGTCGGCGTTCAGTGACGAGGTTTGCGCCGTAATGGTCGAGCCCATTCAGGGCGAGGGCGGGATAAACGTTGCCACAAAAGAATACCTGGAAGCGATTCGTCAACTATGCGACCAGCACGGGGCGCTGATGATTTTAGATGAAGTGCAGACGGGTATGGGCCGAACCGGCAAGTGGTTCGCATATCAGCATTTTGATATTGAGCCGGACATTATTACCCTCGCCAAGGCGTTGGGCGGCGGGGTTGCGATAGGGGCGATGATTGCAAAAGAGGAAGTCGCGGCCTGCCTCAAGCCGGGCAAGCACGCATCGACCTTCGGCGGCAATTGTCTTGCCTGCGCGGCAGGAGTCGCAACAATTGAGGCAATCGAAGAAGATGACCTGCTGGAAAACGCAGTGCGGATGGGACAATACGCGAAAGAGAAACTCGAGCAGTTGAAAGGTAAGCACGACATAATCGACCACGTCCGCGGCATCGGCCTGATGATTGGCATCCAGTTGAAAGGGCCGGGCGCGGATATTGTCAGCAAGTGCCTCGAAAAGAACCTGCGCATAAACTGCACCAACAACACGGTGCTGCGTTTTATGCCCGCGATGATTGTCACCAAAGAGCAGGTTGACGAGGCGATAAACATTCTCGATAGCGTTTTGAGTGAGCTGGGAAAATGAAACACTTTTTGTGCATAAGTGATTGTACGCTGGAGCAGCTTGAAGAGCTGCTTGAGATGAGCAGCCAGTTGAAGAAACTCTACAAGGGCGGCGGGCTGGATGTTTGCTTAGCCGGCAAAGTCCTCGCAATGGTCTTCGAGAAACCCTCACTGCGGACCCGGATAAGTTTCCAGGTGGCAATGAGCGACCTGGGCGGCAGCGCGATTTTTATCAGGCCGGAAGACATAGGCGGTGTCGGCAAGCGCGAGCCGATTAAGGATATGGCGCGTGTGCTCAGCCGATATGTCGATGGGATTATGGCCCGCACATTCGACCACAAGACGATTACCGAGCTGGCGCAGTACTCGACCGTGCCGGTGATAAACGCCCTCACCGACTGGTCGCATCCCTGCCAGGCAATGGCGGACGTGCTGACGATAAAAGAGCATCTCGGTCGATTGGCGGGCGTAAAAATTGCGTACATCGGCGACGGCAATAACGTCGCACGCTCGTTAGCGATTGCGGCTGCAAAGTTTGGTATGAAAATGGTCATCGCCTCGCCGAAGGGCTATGAGCTTGACTGGGGGACAATCGAAAAGGCAAACATCGTCAAGGCGGGCAGTGTTGAGCAGTTGAAAGACCCGAAAGAAGCGGTCAAGGGCGCGGACGTCGTCTATACAGATACATGGGTCAGTATGGGCCAGGAAGATGAGAAGAAAAAGCGCATCAAGGCATTCAAGGGTTTCCAGGTTAATTCAGAACTTCTCGACGCCTCGCCTGCTGCAAAGATTATGCACTGTCTGCCGGCCTATCGCGGGCTTGAAATCACCGATGAGGTGGTCGAATCGCCCAACTCGATTATCTTCGACCAGTCCGAAAACCGCCTTCACTTCCAGCGGGCGCTAGTGAAAAAGCTGATGAGCCGAAAATGACAAATCATAAAATTATCATCGGCGATGCGAGATGTATGGCGGAGGCGGCTGATGAGTCGGTCCACCTTGTCGTTACGTCGCCTCCCTACTGGCAATTGAAGGACTACGGCAACGGCAGCCAGATTGGTTTCGACCATAGCTACGAAGAGTACATCAATAACCTTAATCTGGTATGGAACGAGTGCCATAGAGTCCTGTACAAGGGTTGTCGCCTGTGCGTTAATATCGGCGACCAGTTCGCACGCTCGGTTTATTACGGCAGATACAAGGTTATCCCTATACGGACAGAGATAATCAAATTCTGCGAAACGGTCGGCTTTGACTATATGGGGGCGATTATCTGGCAAAAAGTCACCACCTGCAACACGACCGGCGGCGCAACAATTATGGGTTCATTCCCATACCCGCGCAACGGCATAATAAAAATCGACTACGAGTTCATCCTGATTTTCAAAAAACAAGGTGTTGCCCCTGACGTCAGCGGAGAAACCAAAGAGAAATCCAAAATGACCATTGAGGAGTGGAACGAGTTCTTTGCAGGCCACTGGAACATCCCAGGCGAAAAACAGGATAAACATCTTGCGGTATTCCCCGAAGAAATACCGAGACGCTTAATCAAGATGTTCACCTTTGTCGGTGATACCGTTCTCGATCCCTTCTTAGGCAGCGGAACAACGTCCCTGGCTGCCCGGAAACTCGACAGAAACTCTG
>CAYGVZ010000078.1:0-10615 GCA_964353475.1 uncultured Pirellulales bacterium
CTTTGGGCTACGGGATTTTCCCGGCTTCGTTCCGGGACCATATTGTCAATCCCGCGGACCCCTGCTGGATAGACCCGAACTTCAACCCGGTCGCGCCGGGCAACGACCTCGACGCATTAGGTGGCCTCGGCACCGGCGGCATTACAGTCGAGCTTGGCTCGCTGTATGTCGCTGGGCCCAACGCACCGGCTTCTTCCGGCACGCTGTGCAAAATTACTTACTGCGGCACCGGGATTGTTACCGTGTGCATCGCCGCCAATACGACCCGCGGCGGAGTCGTTCTTGAGGATGGCAACAACGCGCCCACAAACTTGCCGGTTTGCAATAGCATGATGCCTTGCACGCCATGCGTGGGTTGCTGGGACGATACCCAGTGCCACGGTGATACGAACGGCGACCACGTGACGAACACCTCTGACTTCCAGGGATACCGCGATTCGTTCTTCAAGAGTTATCCGAGTGCCCAGTACAATCCCTGCGGCGACTTCAACAGGGACGGGCACGTGAACACCTCGGACTTCCCTATGTACCGCGACAACTTCTTCAAGTCCTACCCGGCGGATTGTCCTATCGGTGGTACCTGGCCGCCATTCTAATCAGCGAGGCATTGCTCTCGGTTTGCCCGACTTGCTCGCTGTACAACAGCGACAGGCCTGCATAGGGGGTTCGCGCCTTGCAATTGCGATACCCCGGTCGATGCCCGGCTTGCAAAAATCCCCTCTTTTGCTACACTTATGGCTGCGCATTGCTCGATATAAGAGGTTAAGGCACAATAAGACAACCCATATCGGGACTATGTGGGAAAGCCGGTAATATGAGCAACAAAGGGAGTTTGCCGCCAAAGGCAGCCGTCCGTGAATCAGCCGGGGGGATACTCGCTGTACTGGTACTGGTCTGCTTTTTCTTTTCAGGCGTAACGGGGCTGATCTACGAAATCCTCTGGACGCGGATGATAGTCAAGGTCATCGGCTGTGCGCCGTTTGCGGTGAGCATCATCCTGACGGTCTTTATGGCAGGCCTCGGCTTAGGCAGCTACATAGCAGGGCGGACAATCGACAAGGTCAAAGAGCCGGGCAAGCTGGTACGACTGTACGGCATATTGGAGATAATTGTCGGCTGTTATTGCTTTATTCTTTCGGCCCTGCTGGCGGGCTTTCGGCCTGTCTATGCGATTCTCTACAACCGGCTGTTCGAGCACTTTATGCTCTACAGTTTCCTGACGTTTATATGCTGTGCGGTATTGCTTATCGTGCCGGTTATATGTATGGGGGCTACTTTGCCGATACTCTGCCGGTTCTACGTCACACGCCTGTCTCATATAAGTTCTCACGCCGGGCGTCTGTATGGATTGAATACCATCGGAGCAGCGGTGGGCGCCCTCGTATGCGGGTTCTGGCTGATTGACTGGTTTGGCGTCCCGGGGACAATGCTGCTGGCGGTAACGGCCAATCTGATTATTGGAGCGGTCAGCATCTTTATCAGCTACAGGGTACAGGGGTTGGCTGCGTCCCAGCCGGCACGCAGCGAACCGCAGGCCGATGCCGCCCAGGCAAGTATTTACAGGGGGGCTGCACTCGCGGCTTTGGTTGTCTTTGCGGTATCGGGCTTTTGCTCGATGAGCTACGAGGTGATATGGACGAAGCTTCTCGGATTGATAATCGGCCCGACGACGTATTCGTTTACGATAGTGCTGGTTACGTTCATCACGGCCCTGGCTTTGGGCAGTATGTTTTTTGGCTGGCTTGGCGACAGGACGAAACAGCCGGTATGGCTGCTGATTGGCACGCAGCTTGCCGCCGCCATTTTTGCGATATTCGTAAGCCATATACTCGGCAACAGCCAGTTCTTTTTTGCGAAGCTGATATACCAGTTTCAGAAGAGTTTCGCATTGCTGAACATCACGAAGGCGGCGGCGGTGTTTGTGTTTATGCTGCCCGCGACGATTCTTCTTGGTGCAACCTTCCCATTAGTGGGGAAGATTTACACGACAAGCGCATCCCGCGTGGGCAGGTCTTTGGGTAGTGCTTATGCAATCAATACCATCGGCTGCGTCCTTGGCTCTTTTTGTGCGGGATTTGTGCTGATTCCGCTTTTGGGCAAAGAGAACGGCCTGCGACTGGTTATCGCCTTTCAACTGGTCGTTTCCATAGGCGCAGGAACGTTCCTGGCCTTGCGCAACGGAGGGAATGGACTAAGGTGGATTACCGCGGCGATTTTCGGGGTACTGGGCCTGGCGGTTTGCCTGCGACTGCCAAGCTGGAATAAGGAATCGCTCGCAAGCGGAAAGTATTACCGGCAGGTGAAGGCGGAAGAGCTGGTAGGCAGCGAGATTGAGTCCTTCGGGTGGGTAAAGGCCCTGACACACGGCTCTGAGTTTCTGGCCGGCAATGCGGCGAGCGGTGTGATATTCTCGTCCGACGGAATTGCAGGATTTGTGGCCGTCTTGCGCCGGTACGACCTGTTCGGCAATACGGATTATTCACTCCTTATCAGCGGCAAGGGGGATGCGTCCTCGGATGGAGATATGGCCACCCAGACGCTGAGCGCCCATATCCCGATGATTTTTCATCCGAATCCGAAATCGGTTATGGTCCTCGGCCACGCAAGCGGTATTACCGCAGGCGAGGCATTGTGTTACCCGATTGACCGGTTGGATATCCTTGAAATCAGCCGAGACGTCGTCGAGGCCAGCAGATTCTTTGAGCCGTGGAACAGCAATGTGCTTTCAAACCCGAAGACCAACCTGATTGTGCAGGATGGCCGGGCGCATCTGCAACTGACAAACCGCAGGTACGATGTCATAATCTCCGAGCCGTCAAACCCGTGGATGGCCGGGCTGGCTGCACTTTTCACACGGGATTTCTTTGTTCTCGCAAGAGACCGCCTCAACCCGGACGGCATCTTCACCCAGTTCTTCCACTCGTATCAGATGGACTGGCGCTCGTTTGCAATGATATGTCGGTGTTTTTCGCAGGTTTTTCCGACCAATGCGCTGATTCGGACAAAGTCGGACGACTTCCTGCTTGTGGGTTTCAAGGGACAGAAGGGGCTTTCTCTCGAGATTGCTCAGAAGAATCTGCGTTTCGCTCAAAACTCCAGGAACATCAGGATACCCGGCGCAAAAGCATTATATGGCCTGGTGGTGAACGAGGACATAGGATTTCTTGCGGGACCTGGCCCTGTGCATACGGATGCGCAACCTCGTCTGGAGTTTGCCGCGCCGAAGGTAATGTTTCTGGACGACCCCACAATCCAGAATAATGTGCGCACAAGAAGGACAGTTACTCCTGCAACGCAGCGGATATTCCAGGAAGCCAGCTTGAGCTTTGACTTGCAGATGGATTTCGCAACTATGTTGTTGTCCGTCAATAACCAGTATGAGGATATGGTGAATCTGGCGCGAGCCGGCGCCGAACAGAAGGAGAGATTTTTCTCATTGATGGAAGAGTATGCGTCGCGCCGCGCGTTGGACTATTCGATTATTAAAGATGAACAATTGTTGAAACGCTGCCGTGCGGCACAGATACGGTCTATCGAGAGCAAACTGCCCGGCCTTGCCGACAAGGCAATAGCTTACTATACGCTTGCCGACCTTTATAGGCAAAACGGCCTGCTCGCCGAGGCAGAGACAAACTACCTCAAGGCAATTGAACTGGGACCAGATTATGCAGAGATGCACAATGACCTTGCCGTCGTGCTGCACCTGCAGGGCCGGCTTGCCGAGGCCATAGCGCATTACGACGAGGCGCTGCGGCTGCGGCCAAACTACCCGGGTGCCCAGAGAAACCGTGACAAGGCATTGGCTCAGCAGAGAGAAAAGCGGCTGCCGGAGCAGACGAGCCGGAAGGAAGGTGCCGTGCAATAGGCGCTGCTCTGTTATGAAATCACGTGCTGCTGTAAGATTGCTGATTGTAGCTGCCCTTGTGGCCGTGTTGGCGGGGGGCTTATTGTCCTGGTACCTGCTGGTTTCAAGACACACTGTTCGCAATGTGCTTTTGATAAGTATCGACACCTGCCGGGCAGACCATTTGAGTTGTTACGGCTTTGCTCGAAAGACGACCCCGAACATTGATGCAATCGCCGGCGAGGGTGTCCTCTTTGAAAACGCCTATACGCCCGTGGCGTTGACGCTGCCCGCGCATTGCTCGATGCTCACGGGGACTTATCCGCTTCATCACAACGTTCACGATAATCTGGGACAGAAACTGGCTGAGGAAAATACCACCCTTGCCGAGCTGCTTCGAGCCAGGGGGTACAGCACGGGGGCCATAGTAAGCGGTTATGTGCTGGACTCTGGTTTTGGACTTGACCAGGGATTTGAGTATTATGATGACCAGTTTATTGAGCCGGTAGGTCAAGACAATTCGCAGGAGCGCAGGGGCGCCGAGGCAAGCAACCTTGCCCTGAGGTACCTTGAGGAGCATAAGGATAAGCCGTTCTTTCTTTTCCTGCACTACTACGACCCGCATACCGATTACGCCCCGCCGGAACCGTTTGCGGGTGCCTGGGCCGAGGATTTGTATTCGGGCGAGATTGCTTATGTTGACCGCTGCATAGCCCAGGTTATTGATAAGCTCAAAGCCCTGCAGCTTTACGACTCGACGCTGCTTGTCATCGTGGCCGACCACGGGGAGGGCCTTGGCGAGCACGGCGAGGCGGAGCACGGCTATTACATATATCAGTGCACCGCCAGAGTTCCTTTCATTATTCGCCTGCCCGGCGGCAGCCCCAGGAAGGTCAGGGGATTAGTCGGCCTGGTTGACATTGCACCGACTGTTCTGAAATGTCTGAATATTCCCATACCGGCATTTATGCAGGGACGGGAACTTTTGTCGTACTGCCGCGGCCGGGCCGACTCCGACGATAAGCGGCAGTTGCACCTGGAATCCCTGACGGCGACAAAATACGGGTGCAATTCTCTGCTGGGCCTTGTGGGAAATACATGGAAGTATATCGAAACGACCAGGCCCGAGCTATACGACGTGCAAAAGGACCCGCAAGAGGCAAACAACCTTATTGTGGATGAGGGTAAACGAGGGCGCTTGATGCTGTCACAACTGCAGGAGATTGTCGGCGGCCTGAGCAGTGGAGGAAAAACCGCCGAGAACCTCAGGTTGAGTGATGAAAATATCAAACGCCTGGAGGGTTTGGGATACGTCGGCGGCAGCGCAGTGAACGCCTCTATCGGATTTGACCGGACCCGAAGAGACGCCAAAGACCTCATAGAATATCACGAGTTCAGGCAGAAGGTAACATACCTGACGTACTACAAGAAGTATGATGAGGCGCGCGCTATATGTTACAAGATGATGGCTCGCTGGCCCGAGATTCCCAATACTTACTTTGATATTACCCGCCTGTTACACTCAGAGGGTAAAATGGCAGACGTAATCGAACAGGGGAGAAAGTTCCTGTCGGCGGTCGGCAACGCCGCTGCTCCGGGGCAGGGGCTTGCTCCGAATATGACTGAGGCCGTTGCCAAAACCCATCAGATGATGGGGGAGGCGGCGTATGAAATCAAAGATTACGACCTGGCAGTGAAGCACTTCTCGGAAGCCCTGAAGATATGGCCGGATTGGGCGGAAATCCATGATGAACTGGCTGCGGTGTATTATAACAAAGAGCAGTTCGACCCTGCAATTGAGCACTGGCAAAAGGCACTGGAACTAAAACCCGACCTGGCTGATGCTCGGCGAAACCTTGATTTGCTGATGGAGCAAAAAAAGCAGCAGGAGAAAATCGCCGAATATCGAAAATCGCTCGAAACGACTCCCGACGACGCGAATCTGTATAATGCGATTGCTGCGATATACTATCAACAGGGTAAAGTCGATGAGGCGGTCAGCCACTGGTCAAAAGCCGTCTCTTTGCGGCCCGAAGATGCGCAACTTCAAAATGCCCTGGCAACCGCACTATACAGCAGGAAGGACTATCCGCGGGCGATTGAACACTGGAGCGAAGCAGTTCGGCTGGACCCGAACTGGGCGGAGGTGCATAATAACCTTGCGTGGATTCTGGCGACGGTCGGTGACGAGAAGCTGCGAGACCCCGGCCGCGCGTTGCAGCTTGCCCAGTTGGCGTGCGAGCTTACGAATCACAACCAGCCGGGATTGCTCGATACGCTTGGTGTTGCTTATGCCGCCGCGGGCAGATTTGACGAGGCGATAAAGGCCGCAGAGAAAGCCATCAAGCTGGCCCACGACAACAAGCAGGATAAAGTGGCGGATGATATCGCCGGACGCCTTGAGATGTACAAGGCGAACAAACCGTACCGTGAATAGTTGGGGAGGCGAGGGTCGGCAGGCCGGAGCGGACTGGATGGCTGAACAATCCATAAAACCGAGAGACGACAAAACAACTTTAATAGTGGTCTGTATCGTTGCTATCGTGGTGATATTGGGGTTGTACTGGCGGGTGCAGAGCTATGAGTTTTGCTGGGATGACGGGCTGTATGTAAAGAACAATGAGCACGTCCGCAGCGGAGTGAGCTGGGAAAATGCCAGGTGGGCTTTTAGCACCGGTTGCGCGAGCCACTGGCATCCGCTGACATGGCTTTCCCATATGTTGGTCTGCGAGTTTTTCGGGCTGGATGCGGGATGGCACCATTTGACGAACGTTCTGCTTCATTGTGTGAACACAATTCTTCTGTTTCTGGTCTTTCAAAAGATAACGGGCAGGTTGTGGGAGAGTGCATTTGTGGCAGCTCTATTTGCGCTGCATCCGTTGCGGGTAGAGTCAGTTGCATGGGTAACGGAGCGTAAGGACCTTCTGAGTACGTTTTTTTGGCTGCTGACGATGTGGTCTTACGTATTATACGCCGAGCGAGGCGGTTTCTTGAGGTATTTAGTTGTGGCGGTGTTGCTGGGACTTGGCTTGATGTCGAAACCAATGCTTGTGACCCTGCCATTTGTTCTGCTGCTGCTGGACTATTGGCCTCTTGGCCGGGTACGAGCCGCAAAACTAGTGGAGTCGGGCTTGGCGGAAGGGGCGAATGGGCGAATGCGGAAGAGGACGCCTACCGGTCTGATTTTGGAAAAGATACCTCTGTTTGTGCTGACGGCTGTGTCGTGCGCAATAACCTATTTGGTTGGACAGACCGGGGGAGCGGTCAAGGATATACCGTTTTCCATCCGGCTTTCCAACGCGGTGGTATCGTACGGTCGTTACATCAGCAAGGCGGTCTGGCCAAGCGGACTTGCAGTGTTCTATCCATACCCGGCTCGTGTAGAGACAGTCCCGTTGATTCTGTCCGCGATTCTCGTAATTCTGGTTACGGCCATTGCAGTATTCTGGAGGCAGCGCCGGCCGTGGCTGCTTGTGGGATGGCTGTGGTATCTCGGCACGCTTGTGCCGGTAATCGGTTTGGTGCAGGTGGGAGGCCAGGCAATGGCGGACCGATACACATATATTCCGCTGATGGGGATTTTTGTTGTGCTGGCCTGGATGGGTTCGGAGTTGAGCAAGAAGCTGCATATAAACAGAGGCGTCTGCGGCGTCATTGCGGGCACAATCTTGGGGATATTAGCACTCTGCACGTGGTTTCAGATTCGTTACTGGCGTAATAATGTTACACTGTACGAGCGTGCGCTTAGCGTTGGGCCGGGGAATGCTCTATTGCATAACAATCTGGCAGTAGAGTACGCGGCTTTGGGGCAGACGGAAAAAGCGGTGAGGCAATACGAAGAGGCGTTGCGGATGAATCCGCAGCACTACAAGTCGCGTTATAATCTGGGTACGCTTTTGTTGGAGCAGGGTAAGGTGGAGGAGGCCGTCAGTTATCTTGAGGAGGCAGTCCGACTCAAACCGGACGGGCCGGATATACGGAATATTCTGGCAGCCGCATACTTCCAGCAGGGCAAGTATGACCAGGCCGAAGAACAATGGTTTGAGGCGCTGCGGCTTAAACCCAACTGGGCGGAAGTGCACAATAATCTTGCCGCGGCGTTTCTTGAACAGGGGAATATCGAGAAGGCAATTGAGCACTGCAGTGAGGCCTTGCGCCTCAGACCTGACTGGACAGAGGTGCGGAACACCTTGCGTAAGCTGGAAGAAATGAGGAAGTGATGTAACCACCGAAAAGTATAGCGTTGCTAATCCGAGGGTATCGGTGTTCGAGCAAGACCGGGGGATGGCAAGGACCGGATGTATAAGGAAAAGAAGACATACCTCAAATGAGTAAAGGCACTGGAAATATGCCGATCTGGCAGAGACGAGAAAAGGTTCTGGACCGCAGGGAGTTTCTTGGACGCGGATTATCGTATGTGCTGGGCTTTTTTGGGGCGGGCCTGTGGATTGGCAGCTGCGCAAGAAGTCGCCCTGAGACCAGACCTAACGTTGTTCTTATAGTCCTGGATACCGCAAGAGCCGACCGCTTCTCCTGTATGGGCTATGGCAGGCCGACCTCACCGAACATTGACGCCCTCGCAGCCGAAGGGACACTCTTCAAAAAGGCATATACGACCGATTTCTGGACGCTTCCGTCACACGCATCGCTTCTTACCGGCTTGTATCCTTCGCAGGCGGGGGCAACCTCTGAGACGCTGCATTTGCCTTCTTCAACCACAACACTTGCCGAGATTCTCAAGACAGCCGGCTACGACACCGCCGGCTTTGTCTGCAATCCCTGGGTCAGCTACGAGCGCGGCTTTGCCGAGGGATTTACCGATTACTATGAGATGTGGCGGCCTGCACACATTGAAGTAGTGCCGGAACAGTTCGGCAGGACGGAATGGGCCGCCTTGAAGAAAGTGGAGGGCTGGATAGACCGCCGAAGCCAAAATAAGAAGCCGTTTTTTGTCTTTATTAACCTTAACTGCTGCCACTTGCCCTATCAGCCGCCGGAGCCGTTTCTTTCGCAGTTCATCACAAAAGAGTTCGGCAATGATGAGGTCAACCGTGTTGCCGAGATTACGTCAATGTGGGCGCATCTGGCGGGCGAGATGAAGCTGGCCGAGCGGGACTTTCGGATAATGGGCGACCTCTACGACGGCGAAGTTGCCTTTGCCGACCACTGTGTCGGGCAGATTGCAGGCCGGCTCAGGCAGGCCGGTTTATTTGACCGGACGCTCTTTATTGTTACTTCCGACCACGGCGAGAATCTCGGTGAGCACGGACTTATCGACCACTTGCTCAGTATGTACGAAACTACGTTGCACGTTCCGCTTGTAGCCCGGTATTCGGCGGCGTTACAGCCGCAAGTGAATGAAGATTTTGTCAGCATTGTTGATATTACCCCGACGGTGCTGGACTTGTGCGGCGTGAGTGGTTATCCGGATACAATCAAGCCGAGACAAAGAAGCTTGGCTCAGGTTGACAGGGAGCGTCGGACGTTTGTTGTGGCTGAGAACGAAAGACCGATGACCGCCATTGCCCTTATGAAGGATAAATACCCATCCTTTGATACTCGCACCATCGACTACCGTATGCGGGCCATTCGCACCGATTCGCACAAGTTGATATGGCGTATGGGGCAAGGAACGGAGTTTTTCGATTTGCAGCAGGACGGCCGGGAGTTGTATAATCTGGCTGATGCGCAGAAGCCGGCTTGCGATAAATTGCTGGCAATGCTTAATGATTGGATGGAAAAAACGCCCGCCGCCGGCGGCGTGTCCGCGCTTGAAAGTCAGGACAAACAAAGCACTGAAGCTCTGCGTTCATTGGGGTATGTCAAATGAGTAAAGCGACCTTCATTGTGATACCTGTGGCATTGATTTGTTCATTGCTCAACGGCTGCAACAAGGGCCAATCTGCCCGCGCCCCGGCCAGTGACGTGCAGCAGCGAGGATTCCCGCAATTCCTTGTTGGAACCTGGAAGGCCGACGATGCCAGGTGGGTCTTTACCTTTGACCCGAACGGGCAAATCTCAAAGATGACGCACTACGTAGGGATGGAGTTCGTGGTGGCAGAGGGGGGGCTTATGGAAGAGGGGCGGGATGGTGCTAAAGCGACCTATGTCCTCGGTCCCTGTGAAGCGAAGTACAATCCAGATACCCGACGACTCGATGTGACGGTAACTATCGAGCATTTTCGTATGGAATTTGGTAATGGTGCAATGGAGGGGAGCTTCTTTGATAACCTGACAGGTCCTGTGTCGGCGGACGACAAGGTCTGGCGGGCATCCTGGATGGCCACGAGCGAGATTATCGACAGCGGCTCGGGAACAGATGGGCCCAAGCTGCTCACCTTCACCAAGGTCGCTGATGCAAATACTCCATAGCGCCCGCTTGTGCGCACCCGGCTGTTAGCCCAGGTTCCGCGGTATGGGGTATAAATCTTTCTGCTGTCGATGTGTTCTTCGTCCCCGAGTGCTGCATTCTTGCCTCCGCAGCAGAGGACCCATACCCACCCGACAAATCCGTTTGCCAATTTCGCCTGGGCCTGTCGGCACAATAACAAAAAGCCCCGCTCTTCGGCAGGGCTTTTGTAAGCGACCAGCTCAGCTCTATATCCTTACCAGCTTGATTTTTCACTGCCTCTTTTTATCAGAGTGCCTTTCTCTTAATTCATCGAGGTACCTTGCCGCGGCATCCTTGCCGCCTAATCCAAAGGCAAGCGCCAAACCAAGGCAAATCCCGCCGAGGATAATATTGAAGGTAGTAGCCACCAGAAGCGGCGC
>CAYGVZ010000079.1:0-2989 GCA_964353475.1 uncultured Pirellulales bacterium
ATCGCATATACATATACCGAGCCGACGGTGTTTATGGAGTTGTGCGAGGAGACGGGCAAACTTGCCAAACAAAAGGGACTCACCAACGTTTTTGTCAGCAATGGCTATCAGACGAAAGAGGCGATTGATTTTGCCGCCGACTGGCTCGATGGAATAAACGTCGATTTGAAGGCGTTCAGCGAGGATTATTACAGGCGATTGTGCAAGGCGAAGTTGCAGCCGGTCTGCGATACGATTGAGTATATCGCAAAGCACACGAATATCTGGATGGAGACGACTACGTTGCTGCTGCCACAGGAGAATGATTCCGATGATGAATTGAAACGACTGGCGGAATTTCTCGTAACAAAGGCAGGGCCGGATTTCCCCTGGCATATCAGCAGGTTTTATCCACAGTATAAATATCTCGATTCATCGGCGACGCCGGCTGAGTCCTTGCAGCGGGCATACGAAATTGGCAAGCAGGCCGGCCTGCGTTACGTTTATCTGGGCAACGTCCCCGGCGCAAAAGAAGAGAATACTTTCTGCTATAAGTGCGGCAAACTATTGATTGAGCGGATTGGCTATGATGTTCGGGCCAACCATATAAGGAATTCCTGCTGTCCCGATTGTGCCACAAAAATCGCCGGTCGATGGGCGTGAATGGTATTACGACTAGGTTGTGTTTTAAGAGTCGAGCTGCTCAAATGTGATTTGACAATACATCGTAACTGTCCCATAATTGTCACGTGTTATCAGAGTTCAGGAATACGGCTCAAGATAGGAGACATAGGAAAATGATTACGAAATTATCTCTTGGGAATTTTCGGAGTATCCGTGATAGCGAAGTGCCATTGGGAAAGATAACGGTTCTTACTGGCCCCAATAATAGCGGCAAGTCCAGCATCATATACGGACTTCTGGCTCTGAAGAACGTTGTTTTGAATCCAAATCAAGCGGTAGATAGCTTCTTGAACCTCGGGTTCTTAAACCTCGGCGGTTTTGCACAGACAGTGTTTATGAAAAAGGAGAGTTCCGATATCATCATTGGGGTTGAAGTCGCACGAGGCGAAATAAAATCGCAATATGCCGCTGTGTTAGGGAAGAAGAAATCCTCACTCGGTCTGAAGGCCTTTAAGCCGTATAACATTTCCTTGGATATTGATGTAACCTTTCCGTATCCAGCGAACAAAACGGCAAATGTCGATGTGACGGGCCCCTTTGGCAAGGCGCAGGTGGTCTGGAATGGTATAACTCCCAATATAAATATTGTTCCAATGCCCGAAAGGGTGATGCTCGTCGAAAAAGGCAAAGAACCTGGCGAAGTCAAAGAAGGTTCCGCAGAGAGTTTGCAGGAAAGCATTAATGCTCCCATTGAAGAATTGAGAGGAGTGGATTTTATTCCTCTAAGGAGAGGATTCACAAGGCCAAGCTATTCGTCCGTTCCTATGCAACCACAGTTATTGAACGAAGACGAACTGGCTACTCTCCTGGCCGCTAATCGTGAACTGGAGGGTAAGGTGGCGCATTATTTGGAACAGATGATAGACAGGGCCTTCCAGGTAAGACCCATAGTTGGTACGGCTAACTACAACCTTCAATCACGAGACCGCGCAACGGGGCTTGTCTGCGACCTTGTTAATGAAGGATTCGGAACAAATCAACTGGTTACCATTCTGACAAAATGCCTGAGGGAAGAGGTATCTACGGTGTGCATCGAAGAGTCCGAAATCCACTTGCATCCCGGGTTGATGGATAAATTGGTAGATGTATTCGTAAGGATCACGCAGGACGAGGGAAAGAGTTTTATTATATCGACTCACAGCGAACACATTGTGCTTGCCCTTCTCAACAAAGTAATGAAGGGTAATATCAAGCCGGAAGATGTTTGTGTCTATTACCTTTCCAAAGAAGGCAAGGAAACGAAAATTGAAAGGCAGGAGGTTAACGACAAGGGGCAGGTAAAAGGCGGCCTCAGGGGCTTCTATGAGGCGGAACTGAAGCAAATCAAGGAGTTTTTCAGTATTTCCTGAGAGGGCGCCGATGGAAATTGTCGTTAACGAGTGGCTTCTGGAATATCTGCGCCCAGACGCCCAGGAATCTGACAGAGCAACAGTGATACAGTTTTTGAATGTCTTCGTTCAGAAATGCGATAAGCTGGTCATAAAAAGGGAGAGCCGGTTTACAAGAAAGTTTTACGATTACAGCAAGCGGTCCGAACAATTCGTTAATACTAAGCCGTTCTTTTCAATGCTGCACCGTTTGTTCCGCGACGCCGACAGGACTGTGATTGCCGATGATAGTGACCTGCAGGAACTTCCTGGGGACATAGCAAAAAAGACGCCTTGTGATGACAAATACCTAATCGAATTGTGGTATGCAAAACAAGACAGAATGGTTCTCACCACGGACGCCAAGCTGAAAGACAAGCTCAAAGACGTGCCTGGTTTGAGGATATCTCTGCTCGAGGAATTTCTACCGAACTATCGCGTGTAGAGGGTGTATTGGGCTGGTTACCGTACATGTCTCTTATTGCCTGCTGATAACCGATTTGGCTCGAACGCGGTGTGTATTGTATGAGAATCGTTGCTGATGAGAACATACCGTTTGTGAAGGAGTGCTTCTCCTCGATAGGCGATGTGCAGACACTGTCTGGCAGGAAAATAACACCTGAGACGGTAACGGACGCGGATTGCCTGCTGGTTCGCAGCATAACGCCGGTGAACGGAAAATTGCTGGCTGGCAGCAAAGTGAGATTTGTTGCGACTGCGACAATCGGTTATGAGCACGTCGATGTCGAGTATCTGCGGCAGAAAGGTATCGGCTTTGCCTCCGCACCCGGCTCAAACGCAAATTCGGTAGCGGAATATATCGTTGCGGCGTTATTGTCGGTGGGCAAAAAGCACGGGATACGGCTTGAGGGAAAGTCGATAGGCATTATCGGCGTGGGCAATGTCGGCAGCAGGGTGGCGAAGAAATGCGCCGCTCTGGGTATGAAGGTCAAACTTAA
>CAYGVZ010000079.1:3089-10588 GCA_964353475.1 uncultured Pirellulales bacterium
TCGGCAGCAGGGTGGCGAAGAAATGCGCCGCTCTGGGTATGAAGGTCAAACTTAATGACCCGCCTTTGGAAAGATATAAAAGCCACAGAGGAGACAAAAATTGTTTAGCCACAGAGGACACAGAGGACACAGAGAATTCAAAGAATTTGGCCACAGAGGTTTTTCCAAGCCACAGAGGACACAGAGAATTGGATAATGCGCTGGCGCGGATAGAGGAGTACCTGGGCGGGGTACGATTCTTGCCAATTGGTGAGTTGATGGGTTGTGATTTTGTGACGCTGCATACGCCGTTGACGAAAGAAGGGCAGGACAGGACATATCACCTGGCAGACGAGAAGTTTTTCAAATCACTCAAGAACGGATGTGTGTTTATCAATACGTCGCGGGGGGCGGTGCACGACACGGCTGCGCTCAAGAACGCGACAGGGTCGGGAAAACTAAAGGCCGCTGTTCTGGACGTGTGGGAGAATGAGCCGAACATTGATTGTGACCTGCTGCGGATGGTCGATATAGGGACGCCGCACATCGCGGGGTATTCGTTCGACGGCAAGGTGGCGGGGCTGATTATGATTTATGTGGCGGCCTGTGAGTTTTTTGGTCTCAAGCCGAAGCGCGTCGCAGCGGATTTTCTGCCGCCGCCGGCCGTGCCGGAAATCCGGATTGAGCACGTTGGTCTCGACGAGCAGGAGCTAATCCGCGAGGTAGTTCAGCAGGTGTATGTGATAAACCGCGATGATTTCAATACGCGAGAGATTGCAACGGTCGAGCCGGAAAAACGCGGCAGGTTCTTCGACGATTTGCGGAGAAATTACCCGGTAAGACGTGAGTTTCAGAATACAACAGTTGTGTTAGCCACAGAGGACACAGAGGTTAACATAAGCAGGTTGCAGAGAAAGTTGCAGGGAATAGGGTTTCAAGTTTGATATTTAGCCCCCCGATTTATCGGGGGGTTATGAAAAAACAATGATGAACAGGCACAAATACGTTCTTCAGTGGCCGCGCGGGCAACTCGATTTTTCGGCGGGGTGTCTGGTGATGGGGATATTGAACGTCACGCCGGACTCATTCAGCGACGGGGGGAGATTTTTCGATACCGGCAAGGCCGTTGAACACGGCCTGCAAATGGCAAAGGCAGGTGCGGCGATAATCGACGTTGGCCCCGAATCGACCCGGCCGGGAGCGCAGCCGGTGCCTGCAAAGGAGCAGATTAAAAGGGCGACGCCGGTGATAAAGGCCCTTGCGAAAAAGGTGAATGTCCCAGTAAGCATTGATACCAGAAATCACGAGGTTGCCGAAGCGGCACTGGACGCCGGTGCGGCGATGATAAACGATATAACCGCACTTGGCGATGAGCGAATGGCGAAACTGGCGGCAAAGCGGCAAGTCCCCGTTATCCTGATGCACATACAGGGTACGCCCCAGACGATGCAGATTGAGCCGAAGTACGATGACGTTGTCGCCGAGGTGCTGGAGTTTCTCCTGGGCAGCGCCAAGAGGGCGCTGGGTTTTGGAATACCGAAGGAAAGGATTTTAATTGACCCCGGCATCGGTTTCGGCAAGACGCTGGAGCATAATCTTGAATTGCTTCGCAACTTAGACAAATTCGTCAAGACCGGCTACCGCGTCTGCATCGGGACAAGCCGAAAGAAATTCATCGGGACGCTTACCGGCAAGGAAAAACCTGATGAGCGCATCTTCGGTACCGCCGCGAGTGTCGCCTTGTGTGTGGCCGCAGGCGTGTCAATCGTCCGCGTCCACGATGTCGCCGAAATGGTGGATGTGGTCAGAGTAGCGACAGCGATTCCCGGTTGAAATACTGTGCCGCAGATTGCGTTTGAAGGGAGGCAATAAGTGGCTGGTCAGTGGATTATGGCTACAGAGATAGACGTATTGCTTGGGCTTTTGTTTATCGGTTGGTGGTTTATAGGCCTGAAATGCCTTTCGGTATATAATGGGTGGTCTGAATTGGCCAAGGAATTTGGCTTTGAAGGGAAGTTTAAGGGGACGATATTGCGATGTCAGAGTGTGGGCAGTACTGGTGCTACCCATATAGGTATGAATAACGAAGGTCTTTATATGGCCCTGCTTTTTGTCTTCCGCCCATTCCATAAACCATTATTTATTCCGTGGGAGCGGATAACCTTAACAAAATCAAAGGCATTTTTCTATTCTGGGTATGAAATCACAGTTGTTGGTTATCCCGCGGCGCATTTCTTTATCCCCTCATGGACGTATAAAAAGCTAACGGATCGCATCCCAAGCAGATGCAAAAGGTTTGCGAATGGACAATGATGGATTCAGTGAAATAGGGACCGCTTTGCGTGGAAAAAAAGAAATGGCACAATCGTCAAACGAGTTTGGCGGGGACAAGAAGCTGGTGATGAAGACGCTGTTAGCGGGGTGGGAGAGGAGATTTATCGACGGGAACGTGCAGCGGTTTCCGCGGTGGATTGAGGGGTATCATTTGACGCTGATGACGCTTGCCTGGTCGGTCGGCCTGGTTGTGTTCGGGTATCTGGCGAAAGATAATCTTAACTGGCTGTGGCTGTCATCGCTGATGCTGGTTCTTCAGTGGTTCACGGATTCATTCGACGGCGCTTTGGGCAGATACCGCGACACAGGGATTCCCAAATGGGGCTACTATATGGACCATTTGCTGGATTTTGTGTTTATGTGCGCGGTGTTTATCGGCTATTCATTTCTCGTTGAAGGGACGAGCAGGGAAATTGTCTATCTGTTCATTCCGGTCTTTGGCTGTTTTATGGCCAGCTCCTTTCTTTCATTCGGGGCGACCGGCGAGTTCAAGATAACGTATCTGAGCGCAGGGCCGACCGAAATCAGGTTTTGGTTCATTGTCCTTAATTGCGCCATCATCTTCTTCGGTACGGCGTGGATTGACCGAGCGCTCGCTTACATTCTTGCACTGGCCATCGTGGTCTTGTGCATCGTGGTGTATCGAACGCAGAAATACATCTGGAATGTCGATAAGAAGGACAAGGCGGGGCGTACGTGATTGCTTCAGCAGGGGGATGGCGCTGTCCCGCTGTTGCTGTGTTTGGCTGCCATTGATACCGGACTGAAGACGGCCTTTGGCCGGTGCGCAGCGTTTCAAAACTTGAACTGGTCTCTGAAGACGGTCTTGAAGTCATAGATGTCGTTGAAATCGTCGATGGAGTCGGTCGGCTGTGCCCGCATCCATTTATTCCCAATCATCAGCCAGACCATTTCGCCGAAATCGCGAGTTGTCTTTACGTTCCAGGAGTTGAGCACAAGCAGTGCAAGCCGTCCCCATTTTTCAGCCGCGAAGGTGCACAAGCCCTCGCAAAGCGTCTGCCCGGTGATATGGCCCGACTCGCGGGAGATATTTTTTATGGCGTAGCCAAGTCCTTCGTAAACGAACCTGACGGCTCTTGGATTGTATCGGCCGTCTTCTTCGGCAATCTGTTCGAGCGTAATCTTAGGCGGCATTTCAACTGACCTTTCGTCCGGGCACAGCGCCGGCGTCTGCGGTGAGCATAAAGATGTCCGTGCCGCCCGTGCCGGAGGCGAGAATCATACCTTCACTCAGGCCGAACCGCATTTGTCGCGGCTTGAGGTTGGCAAAGTACACGACGATTTTGCCGGTCAGGTCTTCGGGTTTGTACGCCTGTGCGATAGCGGCCATTACGGTCTTCTGCGGGCCGCCCACATCTAATTGCAGCCGCAGCAGCTTATCGGCGCCTTCAACCTTCTCGGCCTTTATGACTTTTGCTATCCGCAAATCAATCTTCGCAAAGTCATCAATGACACATTCGGGCTTAATCGGTTCAAGCGGCGGGACAACCGCCGGTTTTGCGTCTTCTGAATCCCTGCTTTCTTCTATCATTGCATCCACCTGTGCTTTCTCTACTCTTTTGAATAGGTGCTCGAACGCGTTGATTTTGTGATTTTCGAGCGGATTGTCAAGGTCGGCGAATGAGAGTTCTCCGATGTTAAGAAACCGCTCGACTTTCCGGGCGAACACCGGCAGTATGGGTTTGAGGTAGATAGTCAGCACCCGCATTGCGTTTATAACGGCGGTGAGCGTGGTCCGGGTCTTGTCCGGGTCGGTCCTTATCGTCGTCCAGGGCTGGTTCTGCTCGACGTATCTGTTCGCCTCGTCCGCCAGTGCGCTGATTGTGCGTACGGCAGAGGCGTAATTGAGATTCTCGTAATTCTGAATAATTTCGGTTTTTGCTGCTGCGAGCGTGTCGAACAGTTTTCGTCCTTCAGCGTCGAGCTGTCCGAGGCGACCATCGAGTTTGCCTGTGAGCATCGGCCCCGAACGAGACGCAAGATTTGCGTACTTGCCCACCAGGTCCGAATTGGTCTTGTTTAGAAAATCATCGACGCTCAGGTCGATGTCATCAATGCCGCCTGCCAGCTTGCTTGCATAGTAATATCGAAGGTATTCGGGGTCGAGGTGGTTAAGGTAGGTGCCGGCCATAATAAACGTTCCACGGGATTTGCTCATTTTCTGGCCTTTGACGGTGAGGAAGCCGTGGACGAAGAGTTTGTCAGGGGTTTTGAAGCCGGCGCCCATCAGCATAGCAGGCCAGAACAGGGCGTGGAAATACACAATGTCCTTGCCGATGAAGTGGTAAAGCTCGTAGTCGGGGCTGTTCCAGAAGGTGTTGAAGTCGAGATTATTCTTGTCGCAGTAGTTTTTGGCCGACGCCATATACCCGATTGGCGCATCAAGCCAGACGTAGAAGAACTTATTTTCCTCGCCGGGGATTTTGAAGCCGAAGTATGGGCCGTCTCGCGATATGTCCCAGTCCTTCAGGCCCGCTTTGAACCACTCGTCAAGCTTGTTGGCAACCGATTGCTGGATGTAGCCGGCTGCGATGAAATCCCGCAGCTTCTGCTCATAGTCGGCAAGCTTGAAGAAGTAATGCTCGGACTGCCGCAGCACAGGTGTTGCACGGCAGGTGGAGCACTGGGGGTTTATCAGGTCGGTTGGCTGATAGGTGGTGCTGCATGCTTCGCAGGAGTCGCCGTACTGGTCTTCCGCCTTGCATTTGGGGCAGGTCCCGCGGATGTATCTGTCGGGCAGTGCCATATTGCATTTGGGGCACCAGGCCTGGTCGATAGTTCGTTTTGTGATTGAGCCGGCGTCTCTCAGGCGGGTGAAGATAAGCTCGCTGAGATTTCGATTTTCGGGCGAGTGAGTGGAGTGGTAGTTGTCGAACTCCACGAAAAAACGCTTGAAATCAGCCAGGTGCTCTTTGTGGGCCCTGTCGATAAACTGCTCGGGGCTGATACCTTCTTTTTGGGCGCTAATCATAATCGCCGTGCCGTGGGTATCGTCGGCGCAGAAGTAGAGGCACTTGTTGCCGCACATTTTTTGGAACCGCACCCAGATGTCGGTCTGGAGGGACTCGACGAGGTGGCCCATGTGTATGGGGCCGTTCGAATAGATCAGGGCTGAAGTAACTACTATGCTTCGCGGCATAAAATTCCTTTATGGAGTCGGCCGCGTTCAGGCGACCGGGTTGTTCTCATCGGTCTCTTGCTCCTCGTTTTGCGGCCCTGCGCCGGAATCGTGCGGTTTTTCTCTGTCGGCGGATTCGCCCGTCTGCGGCGGCGCGTGCGGCTCGCCGATTATCTCTATTTCGTCCCGCGGCACGACAAAGGTTGTGCCGTCCTCTCGCTCCACCGCCACAAGCTGCGCGAGCACCTGGACGTCCAGCACCCTGCCGTTGCCTAACTTGGTTCTTACTTCGGTGTTCTTGCGGGGCAGCAGTTTCTTCAGTTCCGTGTAGGTCTGGTCCTCGTATCGCAGGCAGCACTTGAGTCGGCCGCAGTAGCCGGAAATCTTCGACGGGTCGAGCGTGGCCTTTTGCAGCTTGGCCATTCGCATATTGACGGGCTTGAGCGCCTTGAGGAATCTGATGCAGCAGCAGACCTGCCCGCACGTCTCGATATCGCCCAGAATCTTGGCCTCATCGCGCGAGCCGATTTGCCGCATCTCGATTCTGGTCTGGTATTCCTGGGCGAGGCGTCTCACCAGCTCGCGGAAGTCAACTCGGCCGTCCGCCATAAAATAGAATATGATTCGCTCACCGCCCAGGATATGCTCGGCATCGACCACCTTCATCGGCAGATTCATTTCGGCGACAAGCTGGCGGCAATAGTCGGCCTCTTCCTGCGCGATCTTCTGAAAATGCCTTTCTTCGCTGACGTCTTCGGGCGTGGCGAACCTGACGAATCTGCCCGCCGGCTCGGGCGAGTATTCGACCTCGGAATCCTCGTAGTACTCTTTGAGCTCCTCATCGGGTATTTTCAGTTGGCCCGCCTTGTATGAGCTGAGTTGCCCGATGATGCTGCCCAGTTCGAGTCCTTTCTCGGTTTTCACAACCACCCGGGTCGGCACCGATGGCAGATTGCCCTCGTTATGCTCAAAGAGTCCCAGCAGCCGCATTCGTCCATAACGAACGAGCATATATTTCTTCCTCGGCTGTTTGGGCTTTACCGGTATCGGTGTTTTATCCATTCGCGTAATCTGTAAAACAATAAATAAGCCGGTGTTCAGGCAACCGGCAGTCGCATCGACAAAACATTTCTTCAGGCAGCTATTGTATCAGAATCGGCGAGATTCAACAACAGATGCTCGAAGATAAGCTTCTCATTGACCGCCGACTCAATCCATAGCGCGGCCCGGAAGCATTCGCTGATTTTTTCGGCGGCCTGCTCGGGCCCAAACCGCCGCGCCAGGGCTTTGATTTGCTCTTTCTGGTCGGAATTGACGAGGGGACTGTCGGGCCTGACAGTCATGAGCATTGCATCGTGCAGGGCTGACGTGATAATCTGCAGGATGGTTTTGTGACACCTGCGTTTGATGTCGGCAGTGCTCGTCGCGGGCGACAATTTTTCCCACACACCTGCGGCCTTCCTGCTTTCACTGATGAACCGCTGCGCCAGGTCGAGACAATCGCCGTATCGGGCGTTGGCCAGCGAATCGACAATATCCGTTTTCATCCGGTAGAGGTTGGCGCCTGCAATTTCAAGATTCGCCCACTGGCAGGCAAGGCCGATACTGCCCTCCGCTAACCGGGCAAAGAACGTTGCGGGCTGCTGTTTCAATCCGAGTGCGACCAGTTTCTCGATAATTCTTTCTTCTACCACCGGGCCGAAGCGAACAATCTGGCAGCGCGACTTTATGGTGGCAACAAGCATATCAAGACGGGTGCACAGCAGGATGATGCAGCAGCAAGG
Organism: uncultured Pirellulales bacterium; assembly: GCA_964353475.1. Lineage (GTDB taxonomy): Bacteria > Planctomycetota > Phycisphaerae > Sedimentisphaerales > Anaerobacaceae > CAYGVZ01. The sequence goes on from CAYGVZ010000079.1 coordinate 10,326, forward strand.
GGGCGGCTCTTCGAGAATCTTGAGCAGGCAGTTCTGCGAATTGTCGTTGAGCTTCTCGGCCTCGCTGAGGATGAAAACCTTTCTTTGGGATAGGGCGGGCTTGCTTGCGGCTTTAGCAATGACAAATTCACGAATGACATCAATAGGAAATTTCACCGGCGTCTTTTTATCTTCATTCTCTTTGGTGAACTGCAGCAGTTCCTTATAGACGTGGTGAAAGTCGGGATGCGCGTCGGATTCGAGAAGTCGGCAGGACTCGCATT
>CAYGVZ010000080.1:0-10569 GCA_964353475.1 uncultured Pirellulales bacterium
CTTGAGCTTTCGGGCGATGGCAAAATCGCGGGCGAGGAGTTTGCGATTCTTGCGAATTGGTGGGGACAAGCGGGCTGCGGCGATTGCGGCGGGACGGACTACACCGGCGACGGCAGCATCGACTCGGCTGACCTGGCGATGCTTTGCGACAACTGGCTCGTCACCGATTATGGCGACGTCGAAGGAGCGGAACTGACCGGCGATGGAATCGTTGACATCAAAGACATAAAGACATTCAGCGACCAGTGGGGAGAGGGCTTCTGACGGCAGGTTCTTTATCAGCCGGCAGGGGGGTCCCCATTTCCGATTTTCGATTTCGGACTTGTGATTGTACGGGAGTTTTACACGTCAAAGCCCAATAATCACGACGGCAACACGGCAGGAGGGTATCTATTTCCGATTTTCGATTTCGGATTTGCGATTGGTCAAACGGACCCCGTATAATCGTTACAATACCTATGGGCGGTAGAGCCGTTGCCGGGAAAGCTTTTTGCGGTCTGCACTTCATCGTGATGATTAACAACCGGATTCTTCTTGTCGATATTATATCAGTGGCAACGCAGGGAAACGATATGACACGGTGTTGCCGAACTTCCGGACCGAGGAGGGTCCTATGGTGACTGAAATATACAGACACAATACAGCCCTATGAACCAGTTGCTGGAAATACTTGGCAGAGGAATTGCCGTACCGGTCGCCGACCTTATCTGGCAGTACCTCAAGGCGGCGGTTGACGCCGACAACGTCCGCAGCCGCAAGTCCCGCCTCTGCATAGATTCGGTGCTGGAGCTGGTTGCCGCGAGAAAGCCCCAGGCAGCGGCCAAAAACCTCGCGGATTACCTCTCAAGCAATCCCGACTGTCCGCACGGCCATCTGGCTCTGGCCGCACTGTATCTTGGTGACAATCACGTTGATTTGGCAGTCGAGCATCTAAACATCGTTTACCGTAGCAGACCCAGTAATATGATGGCGCTGTACGCCCTCGGTCATTGCTGTGAACGCAACCGCAAGGAAAGCCAGGCAATTGCCTTCTACCAGGATTGTCTCAAATTTCACTCTTACCTTCGGTTCCCTCGCCAGCGGTTAGCGGCCGTTTACTTCAAGAACGCGCAGTTAGAGAAAACCATCCACGAATACAGGCAGCTCGCCGATGAATATCCTGATGATATGACAACGCTCGTAACGCTTGGCTGGCTGTACGTAGCCGCCGGCCAATACAAGAGGGCGGCCGAAACCTTCAGCACCGCCATTCTTATTCAGCCCGACAACTTTGACGCCGACAGCGACCATATCCAGCAGCTTATCGAAGAAGGTCTGCTGCAGGAGGCGATTGACGAAACCGACCAGATGCTTGCCCAGGACCCGCAGCAACCGGCCCTGATTCTTCAGCAGGCCGATATCTTCACGAAAATAGGTGCCGATTCCGAAGCGCTCGAGAAATACCAGCAGGCCCTCGATATTTGTCCGAATTATCTTGCAGCAAACATCAAGCTTGGCTCCTGCCAGCTTCGCTCAGGCAGCCCCGACTCCGCTGCAAAACAGTTTAACCGTGCGATGAACATCAACGACGAAATCGTCGCCGCGTACCTCGGCCTGGCCACAGCCCAGAAGCTCTCCGGCGACATTTCCGAGGCGCTTGTTACACTGTCGCTGGCCGGGGCCATTGACGCCAACAGCCCGTTATTGTTCGCCGAGACCGCCGCTCTGCACTTCGACAGCTCCTGCGTCACGGACCGTGTCGGCCATTCGGTCAAAGTGGATATTCCTGGCGACGTTATTGAGGCGCACCGAGAACAGCTCGGCTGCGAGCCCCAGAACCCCGACGTCCACTACCGCCTCGGTTTGCTTCTGGCCGCCGCGGGGCGCCTCACAGAGGCGACGGAAATGTTTCAAAAAGCCCTCGAAATCAATCCCACCTTCGCAAGGGCGCGGGCCAAACTCGCCACTACCCTCTATGAAACAGACGAAAAAGCGCTCGCCCTCGAATACCTCGCCTCTCCACAGGGTCTTGATAAGCAGTCCCTCTCGCTGCATTACGAAGTTGCACTGCTCTATTGCGACCAGCTCAAGTTTGCGTCTTCTCTGCTTAACCTCCAGGATAAAATCGAGGACAGCTTTACCTCAGCCGACTCCACGGTCAATATATCCATCGTTCTACAGAATCTCGGCCTGCTTGACCGCACGGCCACGCTCGCCACCAACCTGGCAGACCTTGCACGTTCCCGCCAGCCCTAATGGACTAAGCCGTCGCTTGTCAGATAGTTCGCCCAGTCGCCATAACACTTGCAATAGTTTCCAAATCGCAGCTACCGCAGCCACAAAGAGGTCGAATGAAACATAACATATATTATGAGACGTTGAATTTCGATGGGTCTGGCCCTCTGCCTTCGTCTATGGTCGGGCCAACCCTAATGCCGGCAGGTATTATATACTCAGAACCCGAACTCGCCAACCTCGCGCAGGGCAACGGGCTTGCCGAGAATCTCGTAGTGCAGCACGGCTATCCTAAAGCCGTCAGTGTTAGACAAGTCGGATAGCACATCGCCCAAGTATGAGCTGGGTGCTTGTACCTGGTGGTCGGCAGCGGGCGGCTCAGAGGCGGGAACTACTCCCTGTTGTACCGGCGCTGCATCTGCCCGTTGTCGGGCCGGCTGGGAAGAGGTAACGGCCGGTCTTGGGGCCGGCTGTGCGGCTGGCTTAGTATCGGGCTGATTTTGCATAAAACGGGCGGCAGGGGGCTGATGGGCTTGCGTTTGACCCATTTGTGCCGCCTTTGCCTCGCGGTATTTCTGCTTAGCCAGCCGGACAAGCCCTCCAAGGTCCATCTCCATCTGCCCCTGTTGTTTGGCTGGTTTCTGAGGCCCCTGCGTTTTGGATTTGCTCTGAATCGCCTTGACGATAAGCCCCCCTACCCAAAGCAGCGCAAAAATCACGAGCGGGAGAATCTGGAAAATGTCTTCCCCGTTGCCCCGCCCTGCCGCGATTACAGGCCATCCGTAAATGCTCATAGCTACTTTGGCTCCGGCTTTGCGATGGATTGCCGCATTGCGGTATCCGCCACTATGTTTTTCATCCTGTAATAATCCATTATCCCAAGGTTGCCCTTGCTGAACGCCTCCGCCATTGCCAGTGGCACTTTTGCCTCATTCTCGACTACCTTTGCCTGATTCTCGACCACCAGCGCCTTCATTTCCTGCTCTCTGGCTGCGGCCATCGCACGTCTCTTTTCCGCTTCGGCCTTTGCCCTTCGCATATCGGCTTCCGCCTGGTCGGTCTGAAGCTTAGCGCCGACATTTTCGCCGACGTCCACGTCCGCAATATCAATTGAAAGAATCTCAAACGCCGACCCGGCATCCAGTCCCTTCCCCAGAACCGCCTTCGATATCCTGTCCGGGTTCTCTAATACGTTTTTATATGATATCGAGCTGCCTATTGCCGTAACGATACCTTCGCCGACACGGGCGATGATTGTTTCTTCGGTTGCGCCACCTATCAGCCGCTGTATATTCGTCCGCACCGTCACCCTCGCCTTGGCCTTGAGTTGTATCCCGTCCTGTGCGACCGCATCCACCGTGTCCCTGCCCTTCTTCGGGTCCGGGCAGTCAATCACCTTAGGGTTGACCGATGTCTGCACCGCATCCAGCAGGTCTCTTCCAGCCAGGTCAATCGCCGTTGCTGTCTTGAAGTCCAGCAATATATTGGCTCGGTTAGCGGCTATCAGCGCCCGTACCACATTCGGAACCCGCCCCCCTGCCAGATAATGGCTCTCCAAATCCTGCGTCGTCAGTTGCAGACCCGCCTGAATCGCCGTAATCTTGCTCAAGACAATCGTCCGGCTGTCAACCTTGCGAAGCCACATCCCTATCAGTTCCGCAAGCGTGATGTTTGCGCGCGAAAAATATGCCTGCAGCCATAACCTCGCAAACTTCAGCACCAGAAGCCCCGTTACCAGAATGACTATGCCGATTACAACCACAACAGCCAGCCCGATTGCCCCACGGTCTGGTCCTGCTCCCAGGATGATGTTTTTCACATTGTTCATCTTTACGCCCTTTCCCTTAACTTTCCTGAATTACACGAACCGTCAGTTGCGTGCTTTCCACCCGGATTACCTTTACCTGCCTGCCCTTCTCAACATACCCGCTCTCGGCCACACATTCAAGCCGCCTGCCGGAAAAATCGCATATACCCACCGGCCTCATCGTTGTAACCACCGTTCCAACTGCGCCTAACAGGCCTTTAAGTTCAGCCGTATCAGGTATCGCATCCCCCTGTTCCCGCTGGGGCGGTGCAAGCAGCACCCGCTTGCCGAATCGCGTCTTCGGAAATATCTTATACGCCCCTACCAGCACGGCCGGTATCATCACGAGCGCTATGCCGACGCCAATCCATCCCGCAATCGCGCTTTGCTGAAAAAATACAGCCACCCCCCCTGCCAGGCACCCTATCGCACAAAGCGTAATCAGCCCGGCGCTTGGCACAAACACCTCCGCCACCAGCAGCGCCGCGCACGCCAGATACAAGAACACCGCAAATACAATCCACCAATTCATAGAGATTTTCTACTTATAATTTATAATTGTCTATTGTACCTACATTATCCATTTGCCTACAATACCCATTAAGTCCACTTCTCGCCCGCAGCGCCCTTTGGGCGGACGACGACCCTGTTGCCATAAACGCCTACTATCTCGACCGCCGCTCCTTTGTCGATAAAGTCGTGCTCGGCGACTACGTCCAGAATCGCCTCTCCAAATCTGGCCTTGCCGGCCGGCCGCAGCACGCTCACCGCCTCGCCCCTGTCCCCCACCTTCACGGCCACTTCCGCATTCTCAGGCGGCACCGTCATACTGACCTCCATCTCAGTGCCCTGCTTTGCAGCGGCAGGCGCCAGTTGCAGTCCCCTCATAAACGGAACCTTCGGCAGGTACTTTGCCAAAACAATCGCGGCAACAGCAAACCCGGTAACCCCCAAAGCTACCGCCCATACTCCGTGCATAAACAAATACCAGCTCTCCGCCCCTTCAGGCCACGGCAGCTCGCCGGGCGGGTTTTTGATAAGCATCCCAAACAGACCCACCAGAATGCACAATATCCCCGTGACGCCGGTAATCCCAAAGCCGGGTATGACAAATATCTCCAGCAGCAGCAACATTACCCCCAGCAGAAATATCGCCACCTCGACCCAGTTTGCCAGCCCGGTCAAATACCTGCTGCCAATGATTATCGCAAAGCAGATTAGCGCCGCCAGACCCGCCAGCCCCACTCCCGGCGTGTGAAACTCCACATATACGCCCAGCAGCGCCAGCATCACCAAAACGCCCATCACCGCCGGCGAATTGAGCCAGCGTACCATTTCCTCAGACCAGTTTGTTTCAAGCACCGCCGGCTGGCCCGTAAATTTCACGTTGTCGCGTTTCGCCAGAAAATCCAGGGCAGCCGGCACATCTTTGACGACCGCCCGGGCTATGCCGTACTCAGCCGCCTCTGAGGCCGTCAGCGTCAGCAATTCGTCCTTGCTGGAGATTTCCTTTTTGTTCGCCAGGTCGTATTTGTTCGCATCGTTAGGCAGGTCCTTTGTTTCATAAAACTCATACTGTTCCGTCTCGAGATTCTTTACGCGGTACGTCTCGGTCTGGATACTGACCATTGCCTTGAGTATCGCCTTCGGATACCCATTTGCCTCCGCCGCCCGGTTGAACACCGCCCGGATAAATGATTCCGTCTTTTCCCGCTCAACTCCTTCCAGCTTTGCCCCCATCACAATCGGCGCACAATCGCCTATCGTGGTATTTTCCCTCATTATGATGTCCCTGCACGATACGGCTATCATTGCCCCTGCCGATATCGCCTCGGTGTTCACGTATGCGACGGTATGCGCCTTGTCGCCCAGTTCCAGTATGAAGTACTTCGATATATTGTCCCCTGACTCAACGAACCCGCCGTATGTCTCAATCTTGTATATCAGGTACTCCGCCCCCCTGCTCAGCGCCTCCTGTGTCCTGCGCTGAATCGAGCGGTGCAGCCCGTCGTCTATCATCCCCCTGCACACAATAACGGCGGCTTGTACCTCGCGTGTCCCCCCTGCCGCGACATTCGGCTCATCCGCGCAGAATCCCGCCTGCCCCATCACGACCATCACAACCAGAATTTTCCCAATCGCGCTCCGCATACCTCCGAAATTCTACCTCTTGCGCTATCCTGCCGCAAGCGCACAAATAGGAAATAGACAATAGTAAATCGAAAATTTCTTACGCCAGCCGCCGCAGTATCTCTGTGCCCCGCCGAATCTTGTCGTCGCTTGTCGCGTAGCTTATTCGAAAATGCGTGTCCTTCTCGCTGAATACCTTCCCGGGAATAACCAGCACGTTATTCCTGATGGCCTCCGTGACAAACTGCGTCCCGTTTCCACGCGGCGCCTCAACAAAGACATAGAATGCGCCGCCCGGCTTCACAAATCTGAATTTGGCCGAAAGATGCTCGCACACCAGGTCCCGTTTTCTGCGATACTGTGCCACATACTCGCTCACGTCAAAATCCATCGCTGCAATCGCCGCTTTTTGAAATGGTGTCGGCGCACAGACAAAGGTGTACTGTTGAATCTTTGTCATCTGCTCAATCAGGTCCCCCAGAGCGCCGCTGGCTGCTGCATATCCCAGCCGCCATCCTGTCATCGCAAATGGCTTGCTGAAGCCCCGCAATACGAGCGTCTTCTCATGCCAGTGTGCAATGCTCCGGCACGGCCCATCGTAGCAGAACTTCTCGTATATCTCATCGCTCATCACCACTACGTCGTGCCTGGCCGCAACGTCCGCCAATTGCCTGACCTCCTCATCGCTATACACGACCCCGGTCGGATTGCTCGGCGAGTTCACAATAATCAGCTTGGTTCTTTCGTTGATGGCCTTTTCAATCCTTTCGACGTGCAGCCGGCAATCCGGATACGTATCGACAAACACGCACTTGCCGCCCAGAAGATTCACGACGTGCTTATATATCACAAAATACGGGTCAGGGATAATCACCTCGTCGCCCGGATTGATTAACGACATAAACGCCAATAGCAGCCCGCCGCTCACCCCGCTTGTCACCAGCACTGCCGGCTTATCCCACCCGAACTCGCCCTTCACATCCGCGCCTATCCGCTCTTTTAAGACGGCATCTCCCGCCGTTTGCGAGTACTTGTTCATACCCGCACGTATCGCCTCTATCGCCTTGTCTTTCAGTTCCTCAGGAACATCGAAGTCCGGCTGACCAATCGAAAAATCCACAGGATTCTTCATCTCCGCCGCCAGAGCAAATACCTTTCTTATCCCGCTCGCATCTATCTGTTTCTCCCTGTTCGCTATTATGTCCTTCATATCCCGCCTCATTATCAAGTATCCAGCATCGAGCATCAACGACCGGCTCGCGCATAGAAAATGCCGCATCCATCAATCATACTCGAAGATGCGGCATCGTTCAATCGAAGTAACGGCTCTTTACTTCCTCTTTCCTTCTGCCGCCTTTGCGCCTGCAGCCGCACCCTTACCACCCGCTGCTGGCTTGCCCCCTGCTGCCGTTGCTTTTGTGGCCGCCGGTTTTGCCGCAGGGGCGCCTGCCGCCGCTTTCGCTCCGGGTACCGGTTTTGCGCCTGCTGTGGGCGCCGCTGCTCCGGGAACTGCTCCTTCGGGCGTCCCAACGACAGCGCCCTCAACAGCTTCCTTCGCCGGTTTACGGCCGGCGTGGCTCTTGCGGTGCGCCACTTTTGGCAGGCCCAGCACAGGGTCGCCATCGGTCCATTTCTCTTCTTCCTGCAAACGCATTACCCGCTCCGTCCGGTTTAGAACGTTGCGGTGCCTTGTCAGCGCTCCCTTCACCCTCAACGAACGATCCATTGACATCTATCAAATCTCCTAACAGTTACTGGTCAAATCTCTTTCCAAACGCGTCGCTGAACAATCGCGGCGCAAACGTCTCATATCCCGTCGGCGCCTTATACTTGGCGCCAAGCTCGATTATCTTCTGTTTTGCCATATAACCATTTGTGCCCGGCTTGTCTGGGCTGTCGTACTTGTTTCTTGTTATCAGATAATACCAACTGCCTTCCTGCAGAATCTCGGTCTGGATGCCGAGGTTATCAAAATACTGCTTTACCGGCTCAAGGTGCGCCCGCACCTGATACATCTGAATTACTATCCGGTTGTTAGCCCCGGCTGCCGACTGCTGCGAGGCAACCGTGTTCTTCCCTGCCGCGTCCGGGCGTTTTTCTTCCGCTGCCTTTGCCGCAGTGCTGCCCGCTGCCTCAGTGTGCACCGAGCTGCGCCAGCCCATATATTGGCCCAGCCGAAAACTCAGCAGCAGCAACAACACTATGCCAAGGACAACCGCTATCGCCACCTGATACGGCAGCGAAAATTCAACCCTGCCGCCGCTCAGCCAAACCAAACTCGACCTTCGCGGCCACCGCATCGCTGATTCTGAAGGCGGATGCACGGTATCAAGGCCGATTCCTGCCGGCTCGTCGGTACTTTCGGGATGCAGTTGTTCTAAGCCCTTGGCGTATCCCGGCTTAGAACCTGCCTTGCCGATTACTTCGTACAGCGGCCTTTTTCTCGGGTCTCTTGCCATAGTCAGGACCCTTCATTTTCGCCCACTTCGCCTGTTGTCCCGACAACCGTCAGTTCTGTCGACCAATCCGGAAGACAACCATTGTCTTTTACCACGCCCAGCCCCGAAATTCAACAAAATTAACCCCGATTTTCCTCTCAAATCACAAATCCCCGTGCCATACACCTGTCACACTTTCACGAAATATTCTTGACAACGAAGCACTGCCTGGAGATTATGGTCTTGTTACGCCGAAGGCAGCGATTGTCGTATCCGGTCGCGGGGCAACATAGAAACGTCGGGACCGCCCCGAAAACCGCAGGCAATCAGTCATCGACCAGCCAGGAGGTTAGAATATGACTGATAGCAACATTCTAAATCGGTCTTTGTGTCTCACCCAGCACTGCCAAACTGCAGCGCCACGTTTCTCACCGAAAGTGATTCCTTGGTCAGAAACCAACAGCTCTTCTGTTAAATTTTGGTAAATAATTTTCGACAAAACGACTGTTTTTTCAGCCGCCCGTAGGCGAAAGGAGGTGCGATAAATGCCCATTACAGCAGCGGGAGGGGCACAAGTGTTTCTTTGTCAGCAGTTACAGCTAACCCAATAATGAGGAGAGTACCATTATGTCCAGGCGTAAACTTACTTTCTGCATTGCACTCGTTTGTGCGCTGGCCGCCGTCGGCCTGGCGCAAACCTATCCCGGTAAAATCGGCATCGGCATCTCAATGGGATGGAATCTGCCGTTCGTCGATGCCGCCAAGACATTGCGGGCATTCGAGGCCATCGGCGGCGGCGCCGCCCCCACCGATTCAAGCGGCTGGCCCACCACTGACGCCTACACAGTCCTGTGGGATAACAGGCCCGTTCAGGCCTGGGCCGGCTCCATCGACGATCCGCAGCAATTCACACCAAATTTGACCGGCACCTACAGTTGCTCGTTCAACGGACAGGCGACTCTTTCCGTCACTCAGGGCAACGCTACCCTCTCAAACCAGAACTACAACTCCGGCACAAATACGACCACCTTCAACCTTACAGTGAACAATGCTGACCCGTGGAACAATCTGGTAATCCTGCAATTTACAAACTCAAAACGGACATCCGGCAGCGCAACCAACACCGGCATCACCAATCTCAAGGTGATTCGGCCCGGCTATCCGTTAGACACCACCCAGATTTTCCACACGCCGTTCATCAACGCCATACACTCGGCCAGTTTCAGCACCTGGCGCACCCTCGGCTGGGTCAACGCCAACAACACCAACTGGGAATATCCACAGCAGATTCAGTGGAATCAGCGAAAACTCTGGTCGGACGCCACACAGGAATCCTGGGGAAGCAAACTCGACGGCGGCTGCTGGGAATCCGTTATCTGGCTTTCCAACACCGCAGGGATCGACCCCTGGATTAACATCCCCATCCACGCCTCCGACGACTACATCACACAATTAGCCACCCTTTTCAGAGACAACCTCAACGCCGACCGAAAGGTCTATGTCGAGTGGTGCAACGAGGTCTGGAACTGGGGCTTCTGGCAGGCAACCTACAACAACAACTGGGCGCAGGCCCTCGGCCTCAACTACATCCAGAACTACGCCAGACGCACCGCCCAGATAAGCCAGATTTGGGCAAATGTCTGGGGCTCTTCCGCCATCAACAACAGGGTACGAGTTGTCAACTGCTGGCAGATTGGCTGGAGCCCGCCTGATGCTCAATATCAAGAGCAGATGCAGTACATCAACAACAACTTCGGTCCGCCCAAGAACTTCATCTGGGGGCTTGGAGTCGCGCCTTATCACAATTGCAGCCCTGTCTGCACCACAGGTACCGCTCAACAAATCCTCGACGCAATGTGGGCCAACAGCGACGGCAGCAAAACCGCCAGGCAACAGGTCAAGGCAGTCGCAACTAACTGGCAATTGCCCGGCGGCCTGCTCGCTTATGAGGGCGGCTCCGATACCGGCGGCGGCGACGTT
>CAYGVZ010000081.1:0-10501 GCA_964353475.1 uncultured Pirellulales bacterium
GCATCGACCGGATGAGGCGCGAAGCCGAAATGAACGAGTGAGGTGTTCATCGCGTCCGCCAAATCGGTGAGGGTATTCAGCAGCGTGCCATCAAGGTCAAAGAGAACAGCGCGAAATCGCTGTGCGTTGTGCGTAGTGCGTATTGCGTCGCGGGTATTCATTCGAGGATAAGTCAGTTGATTTCACCTTTGGTGTTTGCGGATTCAAAGACGAATTCGAGAACGGCCTTTGCATCCTCGTAACTGGTGCGGTGGCCTTCCTGCTCGCGGTAAATCAGCATAACGGGCCGGTCCATTTTTTTGAGCACGTCTGCCAATCGGCGAATGCTTTGAGGGGGGCAGAGCTCATCGCGGCCGCTTGTGGTAAAACCCACCGGCATTGTCAATCGCTCGGGCCAGTACTCGGCGCTGCGTTTCTTGTACTCTACCGGAACCTGCACCTTTGTCCCCCCGAAGGCGTCTTTTACGTTATCATCCTTATACTCAAGAAAGTTCGCCACACCGTTCATTGACGCGACCCCATCGACCATATCAGGATGCAGAACTGCAAAAGTAAGACACCCCGCCCCGCCCATCGAGGCGCCGCAGACAATTACCTTGCCAATCTTATACTGCTTTTTGAGAGCGTTTATTATCTGCACGACGTCCGCTTCGGCCTTTGGGCCCATCCAGGACCATTGGCCGCGATAGTCGGGACTTACGAGTATCATCCCGTGTTCCGCGGCGAAGTCGCGCGTAGCGATGATTTCACGCCATTCGGTGGCCTGCGGATACTGCCATCGGTCGGCCAGACCCCCGTGAAGGCCGACGAGCATATTGTGCGGCTGAGAGTCGTTGAAGTCGGCTGGAAGGCACAGGACGTACTTTTGCGTAGAGCCGTCGATGTCGGCGATGAAGTTAACGTCCCGGCAGGGTCCCAATTCCGCCGCACCCGCGGAAGCGATTGACGATACGAGCAGGCACACAACAACAGCAAACCGGTTCATTCTTATCTCCTTGTTATTTCTTCGGCGATGGTTTTATTTCCAGGCACCAGGCGTAGTCGCAGGGGAGCGAAGCGGGCAGTATAACGAGCAGGTTGTCGGCTTGCTGCGACCATTTCAGGTTTCCTTTTGCTCCCAGCATTTTAATCGTTGCGTTTTTGGCGACAACAAGAGATTTGATGGTTATCCGGGGCGAAGCGGGCTTATCGAGTAAAATGGCGTAGAGGGTGTTTTTCTTTGAGGTGAAGCGCACGGGGACATTGGGGTCTGCTGAGGCCTCGGCCCTTAGCCAGGGGCGGGTGTTGTAGATGGCTTCGCCGTTGATTTTGAGCCAGTCGCCGAGGGCTTTCAGACGGCGGGTCTGGAGGTCGGATATGGAACCGTCGGTTTTCGGGCCTATGTTCAGCAGGAGGTTGCCGTTTTTGCTGACAATATCGACGAACATATCGATGAGCTGGTCTTCGGAGAGCATCTGGTCATCGGTCTCCATCCGGTTGTAGCCGAAAGAGAAGCCGATGCCGCGGCAGGATTCCCACTTACTGCGGACGATGCGGTCGTGTTTTGCGTATTCAGGGGTAGTGAAGTCATTAAACCTGATGCCCCAGCGGTTATTGACGACGCCTTCCGGAACATAGTTGTAGTAGCAGGCGATGATTTCGATTGCATCGGGTTTTCGCGGGTAGGTGATGTCATTCCAGAGAACGGAGGGTTTATAGTTTTCGATTAGTTCGTGGTACTGGGCCTTGAGGTAGTCGGAGTAGGGGGCTGCCTCAAGGACGGACATATCGCGCGCCAGACCAGTAAGACGGGCATTGTCGAAGGTCCAGTCGATGCCGCCGGAATGGTAAAGGCCCATCTTCATTCGTTGTTTGCGCACGGCTTTTGTGAGGTCGCCGACAATGTCACGGGTACAGTTGATTTTCTCGGATGGAAACGCCGGGTGTTTGACTTTCGAAGGCCAGAGCGTGAAGCCGTCGTGGTGTTTGGTGGTCAGAACGACGTACTTCGCACCGGCCTGCGCAAACACTTCGGCCATCTCGTCCGGCTTCCACTTTCTCACTTCCTCGTTGAAGATGGGGACGAAGTCGTAGTAGTTGAAGTTGGGGCCGTAGGTTTTGCGATGGTACTCCGAAGTCGGGGAGCCGTCGAACTTCATCGTGTTTGCGTACCACTCGGCGTATGGGTTGACGCTCATACGGATGTTGGGGTCGATGGTATGGATTTCGCCTTCGGTTGGTGCGTATGCGGGGATGGAGTAAAGACCCCAGTGAACGAAAATACCGAGTTTGGCGTCGTCAAACCACTGAGGTGCCCTGTGTTTCTGAATGGATGATAAAATCGGTTCGTATCTCCGTGCTGGGGTGCAGGAAGCAAGTGATAAACATACACACGTGAGGGTAAAGAACCCCCCAATAAACTGGGGGGCTAACCAGGACAAATATGGATTGGGGCGGCGCATTGAGTTTACTACGTCCCTTCGCCGAAGCCGGCGAGGTAATGGACCTGTTCAGGCGTGAGCTTATCAATATCAATGCCCATTGATTTCAGTTTCAGGGTGCAGACCTTATTTTCTATTTCGATGGGGACATCGTGGACGGCGATGGCGAGCTTGTCGCGGTTCTTGATGACGTATTCCGCCTCGAGGGCCTGCGTGGCAAAAGACATATCCATAACGGATGCGGGGTGTCCCTCGGCGGCAGCGAGGTTAATCAGCCGGCCTTCAGCAAGCAGGTAGATGCGTCTGCCGTTTTTGAGGACGAACTCATCGACGTGATTCCTGACGCCACGGCTGATTTTCCTGCTGAGCTTCCTGAGAGCGGGGATGTCGATTTCGACATTGAAATGGCCGGAATTTGCAACTACTGCGCGGTCTTTCATAACGCGGAAGTGTTCGGCACGGATGACGTTCTTATTGCCCGTGAGAGTAACGAAAAGGTCGCCAATTCGGGCGGCCTGACTCATCGGCATAACATCGAAGCCGTCCATCGCTGCTTCAATTGCCTTGATGGGGTCGATTTCGGTAACGATGACGATAGCGCCCATACCTTTGGCGCGCATAGCAAAGCCGCGGCCGCACCAGCCATAGCCGGCGACCACGACCTTTTTGCCAGCGATTAACAGGTCGGTGGCGCGGATGATGCCATCGACGGTTGATTGACCCGTGCCGTAACGGTTGTCAAAGAGATGTTTGCTGGCGGCGTCGTTGACGGCGATGACGGGGAATTTCAACCTGCCCTGCTTTTCGAGCGCCCGCAGGCGAATGACGCCCGTGGTGGTTTCTTCCATACTCGCAATGATGCGGGGGGCGTCTTTTGTCCTGCGCGTGTGCATTTCAGTAACGAGGTCGGCGCCATCGTCGAAGGTAACGGAGGGCTTGTGGTCAAGGGCGTCGTTGATGTGCCTGTAGTAGGTTGCGCGGTTCTCGCCACATATAGCAAAGACGGGTATGCCGAAGTCCTTAACGAGCGATGCGGAGACGTCGTCCTGGGTGCTCAAAGGATTCGACGCGCAAAGGACGAGGTCCGCTCCTCCTGCCTTGAGGGTGCGGGCGAGGTTTGCTGTCTCGGCGGTGATATGCAGGCACGCAGAACATTTGATGCCTTTGAGGGGTTTTTCTTTTGCGAAGCGGTCGCGGATTGACGCGAGGACGGGCATATCGTTGTCCGCCCAGAGGATTCTCTTTTTGCCCATCGGGGCCAGTTTCACATCTGCAATGTCTGCCTTCATTCGCCAAACCTTTCAAATTGAAGTTAAATGAAACTCGTAAGTATAGGAGCAAGGAGGCCTTTTTTCAACCCTGATTCGAAAATCACAAAGAAAGGGCGTAACGGTAACAAAAGGGTAACAATGAGAAAATAGCATAAGGGCACAAGACAAGAAGAAAAAAGGCAAAAGAAAAAGGTGAAAATAAGGTATAATACAATGAACCGTGAGGCGGCATTAACCAGGGCGGGCCAAAAACGCGGGTGGTCTGCTTTTTTGCGGAAATTGAAAGGAACAGGCGTGAGCAGGCGGCGAAAGGTAGTGACAGGAATTATAGCGGCGGTGGTCGTGCTGGCAATAATCGGCGCGATTAGCAGCAGGAAAAAAGACAAGGGCAAGACGGAGACGGTGCGTATTGAGGAACTGAAGAAGGGGGAGCTGACGGAATTAGTGAGTGCGCCGGGCGAGATTGAGCCGAAAACGACCGTTCAGATAAGCGCGAAGGTTTCTGCTCGTATTGTGGCGATGCCTTACGACGAGGGAGGCGCGGTGACAAAAGGAGACCTGAATGCGAATCCGCCGATACCGGCTTCGGTATTGGTGCAGCTTGACGCGAAGGATTTGGCGAGCCAGTTACGTCTGGCGGAGGCGAGCAGGGCAGCCCAGGCGGCGGAGACAGACGTTGAGAAATCGAGGATAGAGAGCCAGAAGGCAAACCTGGCATCGCTGGCATCGACATTGCAGCAGGCCCAGAGGGATTTGGAACGTAAAAAGGGGCTGTTTGAGACAAAAGACATAAGCGAGGCGACATACGATGAGGTGAGGTCGAAGGTTGAGCAACTGGCGGCGCAGCACCTGTCGACCAAACACAGTTTGGATGCGACGGAGCGTAACCTGGTTGTAATACAGCATAACCTGGAAGCGGCTGATGCGAGAATCGCCCAGGCGAAGGAGACACTCAGTTTTACGACCATCACTTCCCCCATCGACGGCGTGGTGACGCGCCTCAACGCCAAGGTGGGCGAAATGGTGATGACGGGGACGATGAACAATCCGGGGACGGTGATAATGGAGGTTTCGGATTTGTCGAAGATGTTGGTCGTTGCCCAGGTTGACGAGGCCGACGTGGAGGGCTTGGAGGTTGGGCAGGAAGCGATTGTTAGCGTGCAGGCGTTCCCGGATATAGAGTTCAGGGGGAAAGTGGATGAGATAGCGCTGAAACACCGGTTCAGCGAGACGAGGACGAGGTATTACAGAACGGAGATACTGCTGGAAAACGACCCGAATGTGGCAAGGTTGTACACGGGACTGACAGCGCATGTGGATATAAAGACGAGGAAGCACGGGGATGTACTGAAGGTGCCGAGCCAGGCGGTTTTGGCGAGAGAGGTTGACAGTTTGCCTGTGGAGATTCGGGACAAGAGCGCGGAGTTAGACAAGAACAAGACGTTTGCGACGGTGGTGTTCAGGTACGTTGACGGCAAGGCGATTGCGACGCCGGTGAAGATTGGCCCAAGCGATTTGACGCACACGATAGTCGAGGCGGGATTGAATGAGGGGGACAAGGTGATTGTCGGGCCGTACAAGGCGCTGGAGAAACTCGCGCATGACCAGAAGGTGAAGGATGAGCGCGAGGTCGAAAAAGAGAAGAAGGACAAGAAGAACGGCGGGGATGCAAACAAGGTGCAGTAATGAGCGGCAACGGGCGAATGATAATTCGTTTGCAGCAGGTCAGGCGGATATACAAGGTAGGTGTGGAGGAGATTCACGCGCTCGACGGGTTGAATCTGGAGGTAAAGGAGAACGAGTATCTGGCGGTAATGGGACATTCGGGTTCCGGCAAAAGCACGTTAATGAACGTGATTGGGTGTTTGGACAGGGCAACGAGCGGCAGTTATGAGTTTGACGGGCAGGATGTTACACGGCTGGGGGACGCAGCATTGGCGAGGATACGGAATGAGCGGATAGGGTTTGTCTTTCAGACGTTTGAGCTGATGGGCCAGATGAATGCGTTGAAGAACGTGGAGCTGCCTCTTGTGTATTCGCGTAACGGCTGGTTCGGGCGTCGCGCCAGGGCGGCGAAGGCGCTGGAGCGGGTAGGGCTTGGCGACAGGGCGAAGCACAAGCCGAACCAGCTTTCGGGCGGCGAGAGGCAGCGGGTTGCAATAGCCAGGGCGCTTGTCTGCGAGCCAAGCGTCCTGATGGCGGATGAGCCGACGGGAAACCTGGACACCAAGACGACAAAAAGCATTATGGACCTGCTTGACGAGCTTCATCAGCAGGGACAAACGATAATCATAGTTACGCACGAAGAAGACGTGGCGCATCACGCCAGGCGGATTGTGCGTATGCAGGATGGCCGTATATACAGCGATTTGCCGACCGAAGAGGATATAGCAAGACATCTGACCATTCGCGGCAGAGGCGAGGAGGCGGGAGTATGAGGGGATTTTTGCTTGCGCCGATAGTTTTCCTGCGACTTCTGTATCAGAGCACGTATCTTGCGCTCGGGCAAATATGGGCCAAGAAGACGCGGTCGATGCTGACGACTATAGGGATAGTGATAGGCGTTGCGTCGGTGGCGGCGGTCATAGCGTGTTTGACGGGATTGAAGGCGAAGATATTAGCGGATTTCTCGACCTTTGGTGCAAAGAGCATTTACATCTCCCATAGACGCCCGCAGACAGGACCCAAGCGCAGTACCGCGTGGTGGGACTTGCGATTCAAGCCGGAAGAGTTCGATGGTTTGTTGGAGCACTGTCCATCGGTGGAGAAGTTTTCACGGGTTGCGCCGAGGCCGGAGGGGTACGTGGTGCGGTACGGCGAGAAGTCGGTTGAGGCCGTGAACGTGATGGGGGTCGAGCCGGGTTGGCAGGAGATAGAGAATCGGCCGATGATATTGGGCAGGCCTTTTTCGCAGATTGACGAGATGGAAGGTCGTCAGGTCTGCATTATAGACGTTGTGGTGCGGGATAAGCTTGGTCTTAATCGCGATTGCATCGGCGACTCGGTGGTTATGGGCGGCAAGAGCTACCTGATTGTCGGGGTGATAGACCGCAGGCCGGATTTCTCGGTGATAAACGGCGGGGGTAGCGGCGCGGAACGGCTTGAGATGTATATCCCGTTCAAGACAGTTCTGAGAATGGGGGAACCCTTCATATATGCGATGGCCGCGAGCAGGTCAACGGATGTCAGCGATGAGGCGGTCGCGGAGATTAAGTTTTATTTGAGGCGCGCACGGCGTTTGAGCCCGGGCGAGCCGGACACGTTTGAAGTCGAGTCGCTGCAGGGCGTGCTGAAGACATTCAATCAGATTGCAATAGTAACGACGCTTATTGCCGGCGGCATTGTGGGTATATCGCTGTTGGTGGGCGGCGTAGGAATTATGAATATAATGTTAGTGAGCGTGTCGGAGAGAACAAGGGAGATAGGATTGCGCAAGGCGGTGGGGGCGAGGAAGACGGCGATACTGACGCAGTTCCTGGTTGAGGCGGTGATACTGAGCTTCTTTGGCGGGCTGATTGGGATTGGCGTTGGTTTCCTGCTGACGCTGCTGATTAGCTCGCAGAATAAGCTGCTGAATATGACGTACATACCGCCCTGGGCGATAGCGCTGTCGTTTGGATTTGCGGGGACGGTCGGCATATTGTTCGGTATGTTCCCGGCGATAAAGGCGGCGCGATTAGACCCGATTGAGGCGCTCAGGCATGAGTAATTGAGAATTGAGAATGAAGAATTCAGAAAGAAGAACTGTAAAGGCGTTGGTGGTTTTGGTGTGTATCGGTTTGTTATTCGCGACGGGGTGCGAAGAGTTTGCATCCGAGGAATCGTTTTATCTGAAGCGCGCAGAGCCAAACCAGGTAAGGCAGATAGAAATGCTGGAGCTGGCGAGCAAAGAAGTCAATGAGCCGGCGGCTGACGCGAACACTGCGCCCGCGGAGAAAGTTGAGGTATCGCTTGAACAGTGCCGGGCGTGGACGCTGGCAAACAACCTGGATTTGAAGGTGCAGTTGATAGCACCGGCGATTGCGGCACAGCAGGTTAACGCCGAGGAGGCAAAATTCGAGTCGGCGTTTTTCACGAATCTGTCGTCCAGCGACATACGCCAGCCAAGCTCGGTGCTGGCTGACCAGGCCTCGGAGTACAAGAGCGAGGACGTTGACGTCGGGGTCCAGATGCCGCTGCGGACCGGCGGGACGGTGCAATTCGATGTCGCAGATAAGCGGACCGAGACAAATTACGGAGGTTCCAGCTTCCCCGTTTCGTACAGCGCGACAGGTTCACTTTCGATAAGCCAGCCGTTGCTGCGCGGGGCGGGTAAACGCGCGAATACTCATTCGATTCGGGTGGCGGAATACCAGAGGCAGATAACCGATGCACAGACGAAACTCGAGGTGATACGGGTCCTGGCAAATGCAGACAGAGGGTACTGGCGGCTGTACGCAGCGAGGCGCGAATTGGAGGTCCGGCAAAAGGAATATGAATTAGCGCAGGCGCAATTATCCCAGACGAGGCGAATGGTGAAAGCGGGCGAAAAATCGGAAGTGGAGGTCATTCGCTCAGAAGCAGGAGTAGCTGAACGGCTGCAAAATATCATCATAGCGGAAAATGAGCTGCGAAACAGGGAACGGGAGGTCAAACAGATATTGAACCAGACGGGGCTGACGATGGAGACGGCGACTGCGCTCGTGCCGGCGACCGAGCCGGACCCTGTGCTTTATGAACTTGACAGGCCGCGGTTGACGGCCTCAGCCATCGAAAACCGGATGGAGATGCTGGAACTGGAGCTTCAGATAGCACAGGATGCCAGCGCGGTCGATTACTACAAGAATGCTGCGCTGCCTCTGGTAACATTGAATTACACGTATAACCTCAACGGGCTTGGGGCGGCAAGAAACGACGCCTACGATATGATGCAGGAGAGGAATTTCACGGACCGTATAGCGGGCTTGCGAGTGTTGGTGCCGCTCGGCAACGAGGCCGCGAAGAGTCGTGTATTGCAGGCGTTTTATCAGAGGAGACAGCGGATTGCGAGCAAGGAAGGCAGAAGCACGTTGATAGAGATGGAGGTATTGTCGGCGGCGGACCAGATTGAGGCCAACTGGCAGAGCATACTGGCGAGCAGGCAGAATGCGATATTGGCCGGCCGGCTGTATGAGGCCGAGAAACGCCAGTTTGAGCTTGGCTTGCGGACGAGCACGGACGTCCTTGACGCACAGGCCAAATTCGCAAACGCTCAGAGCGCCGAAATCAAGGCGCTGACCGAATACCAGATAGCACAGGTGGACCTGGCCTACGCCACCGGCACACTACTCGGCGCCGCAAAGGTTCGCTGGGAGCCGACAGTACCGCAGATGACACCCAAGGGGCAGGATTGATAATTCGTGGCCTGCGGCAGGCGAGAATATCACTTCTATTGCAGTTGAGAGCCGGGACAACCTCCCGCCGCAAAGAAGTACGCCGCATCCGTCTCATCCACCCGTACCGGCATCTTATCTATTATTCGCTGCCATACGCCTTTGGCCCTTGCAGATGGCGTGCGCCTTCATATAGCTTTTTCGGCCAATTAAACCCCTTTAATTGGTATTCGCATCGACTACATAGGTCTTGCCAGCGACTTTGTCGTCAACTGTATAGCCCTTGGGGAAAGCAGGTGTGAATATACTCTCATCAAAATTCGCGTTATTTACAACGATAGTGGAGGCACGATAGACGAATCTTCGCCAAGGTTGCCCATCTTCGTAAGGCCTTGATACATCAATTATCTCCGCTGGCCACCATACTCCGGGTGCTACTTCTTCCAATTTGGTCACTGTTACAGATTTTACAAGCTCTTCGTGGCCGTCCTGGTGCCTGACAACAGATTTATGGCCTCGTAGCGCAAATCCATGGGATGGGTCAAGCCAGTAGGTAACGTCATATAACCTTGACCTGATTTCAATACACTCAGCTCCCTCAAATTCTTCAAACGTAAACTCAAGTTCACTTGCGGCTTCTGAATTAGGGTCGCTGGCCAACTCAAAGATTTTAGAAAACTTGTATATTTCACCGTCGAAAAAGGGCAGCGACCAATGAATTCCTGAGTCGTATCCGCCGCGCCCTAAGCGATTGGGTCTCTCAGGGACGATTTCACCTTTTGTGGCTGGTTGGGTTTGACCTAAAGGGCCGCCAGCAAGATGGATATATCTTCCGTGTTGACCATCAAAAGACATAGAGTAGCTCTCTTCTCCATATGGAGCTGGACCATTTATCCATTTGTTAACCTCTTTGTGCACATCAACCCTTTCCTTGCCTTCAGGCCCGCCGTCGACCCAAGCGGTCTGTGAGTGGTAAATGGGAATTCGCTGCCAAAGCTGGCAGGGGTCGGATAAGTCGGCTTTCGTCTCCACCCATGACTCTGACTCAATCTTTATATTCCGCGGCTTTTTTTCGGCAGCTTCGATTAGTGGGGCCAGCTCTTTGAGTTCTTGGACCGACAGGACAGATTTTGAATTCTCACCTCCAAGGATTGATGAGAAACTTAGCAAGGTAGAAAAAACTGCTAAACCATATATCAATTTTTTACCTAAGCATGGTCTTCTATGAGTGAGGTTAAATTGTTTGGGATTCCCAAAAAATCTATCTATCATAATGCATCCCCTTTTCTTCTCCGCTGAAAATGTAGTTTCTACTGACCACTATAATTAGTTGCAAATATAATGCCCGAAATCCGAAATCGAAATCTGAAATCTGAAATCTGGGGTAAATCTGGGGACACCATATAATGGCATTAAGTTAAGCGATTGACACTCAAAAGACAAGGCCTACTTGCCCGAT
>CAYGVZ010000082.1:0-10311 GCA_964353475.1 uncultured Pirellulales bacterium
ATCAGGCCGCGACGACCTTTACAAACAGGTGCCGGTCGTTCCATATTTTCTACGGTCCCCTTGGGATGGCCAGGCCACGGGCTTCCTTGAAATATCAAGCCGGGGACCAATCAAAGCCAATCTTCATTTTCAGCGTAATAATGCAGTTCCGCGATATGCATCGCACCGCGTCTGCGTTTGACGGCTGAGGGGAATATGTTATAATCCGCGTACAGTTCACTAGGGGTGGTTCGCCGTCGAACCTGAGAATAGACCCTTTGAACCTGAACAGGACAGTCCGCCGAAGGCGAGACAATGCCTGCGTAGGAAAGTGATTGAACATTGCGGAAAGAACGGCGTGTTGAGCGAAATCGCTTCCTGCGGGAGCGATTTTTTGTTTTTTGTGAGAACGTCAATAATGGCTACACAGTTGGAAATCGCCAGGACAGGAGTAATCAGCAGCGAGGTCAAGTTCGTTGCTGAGAGCGAAGACGTACCTGCTGCGCTTGTGCGTGCGGAGGTAGAGGCCGGTCGGTTAGTGATACCTGCCAACAAACTGCACATAAAGACAAATCTAAGGCCGGCGGGCATCGGCAGAACGCTGCGGACAAAAGTCAACGCCAACATCGGCACAAGCAGCGTCCGTTCTTCGATTGAGTATGAGCTTGAAAAGCTGAACGTTGCATTGGCCGCGGGCGCTGACGCGATGATGGACCTGAGCACGGGCGGCGACTTGGACAAAATCCGCGAGGCGCTGCTGTCGGCCTGCCCCGTACCCTTCGGGACCGTTCCCATTTACCAGACGATTGTCGGCAGGAGCGTTGAAGACATAAACACAAAGGTAATTCTCGATGTGATTAAGAAGCAGGCCAGCCAGGGCGTTGACTTTTTCACAATTCACGCCGGCGTGCTGAAAGAGCACCTGGGGCTGCTTGATAAAAGGGTGATGGGCATCGTCAGCCGGGGCGGGGCGCTGTTAGCCAAGTGGATGCTTTACCATAACAAACAGAACCCCCTGTATGAGATGTTCGATGATTTGTGCGCTATAATGCGCGAGTACGACGTGTGCTTTTCGTTAGGAGACGGTCTGCGGCCCGGCTGTATCGCCGATGCAACCGATGAGGCGCAGATTGCGGAGCTGCGGACGCTTGGCGAACTTACGCGGCGGGCGCAGGAGGCCGGCTGCCAGGTTATGGTCGAAGGCCCGGGGCACGTCCCCTTCGACCAGATAAAGTACAATATGGAAATCCAGCAGGAGATTTGCAGGGGCGCGCCATTTTATGTCTTGGGGCCTCTTGTGACGGACATTGCACCGGGTTACGACCATATAACTTCGGCAATCGGAGGCACCGCGGCTGCATTTTACGGTGCATCGTTCCTGTGCTACGTGACGCCGAGAGAGCACCTCGGCCTGCCCGATATCGAGGACGTGCGGATGGGGGTAATCGCGGCGAAGATAGCCGCCCACGCCGCGGACGTTGCGCGGGGTCTGAAGGGCGCAGCCGAGCGCGACAAGCAGCTCAGCACCGCAAGGGCAAACCTTGACTGGAGTGTTCACCTGGCTGAATCGCTTGACCCGGAAAAGGCAAAGAGGATGCACGATGAGGCGTGCAGTGAAATGACAGCGGCGGGGATGGACGCGGATTACTGCTCGATGTGCGGCCGAGAGTGGTGCAGCATCCGAATCAACAGGCAAATAAAAGAGTCAACGGCCCTCAAACCGAAAAAGTGAGATTGCTTCATCCCCAGGGGAATCGCACCGACCTTTTTGGTTATGTGTCATAACTATCTGTGTCAAAAGGACTTAACGCAGGGCGACTCAGGAGTTTTCAAGCCAACTTTTCAGGCCGAGCGTAACAGGTGACAAAAATTCTGCTTTCCGGCCATTTTTAGCTTGACGAGGGCGGGTCTCCTTGTCTATAATCTCTATAGACATAGTTACACAGGAGAATCAAATGAAGCTGACGACAAAAAGCGAGTACTCGATTCTGGCGCTGATATACATCGCGCGTCACGAAGAGAAAGGGTTCATCAAGGTCGAGGAAATCTGCTCGCACTGCGATACGCCGAAGAAATATCTCGAGCTGCTCTTTTCCATTCTGCGTCAGAACCACTACATAAAAACCAAGAGGGGTGCAAGCGGCGGCTACAAGCTTGCAAGGCCCGCCTCGAAGATAACCGTTGCCGAGATTATCCGTCTTATGGACGGCCCCCTTGCGCCGACCGAATCGGTCAGCACGTATTTTTATTCAGATACGCCTCTGGCGAGGGAAAAAAAGATAATGAAGGTCTTTAAGGAGATAAGGGACTACGTATCAAACCGTCTTGAGCATTTGACTCTTGCCAATCTTGCGTGATGGGCGGAGTTGATGATTGTGAAAAGGACGCTTATTAGCTTTTTTGCTTAACGAAAGGTGAAATTATGAAGAGTATGCTGAATTGTCTGCTGGCGGCTGTCATATTGTGTGCAGCGGGCTGCCAAAAACGTGCGCCGCAGCCGAAAGAAGGCGGCCAGTTACGGGGAACGATAACGCTGTCGGGTGCGTGGGCGCTTTACCCGATGGCGGTAAAGTGGGCCGAGGAGTTTCAAAAGATTAACCCGGGCGTAAAAATCGACGTGGCCGCGGGTGGCGCCGGTAAAGGAATGGCCGACTGCCTCGCACAACTGGCGGACATCGGGATGATATCTCGCGAGATTTACCCCGCTGAGATTGAGAAGGGGGCGTGGTGGGTTTCGGTAACCAAGGATGCAGTCATACCGACCATTCACGAGAAAAACCCATCCAGGGAGGCCCTTTTGGCCAAAGGAGTCAAGCGACAGGACTTCATTGACATCTGGATTACGGGCAAGGTCAAGATGTGGGGCCAGGTTGTGGGCGGCGATACAAAGGACGAGATTCACGTTTATACCCGCTCCGATTCGTGCGGCGCAGCGGAGACGTGGGCGAACTATCTCGGCGGCAAACAGGATAACCTGATTGGGGTCGGCGTATATGGCGACCCCGGCCTGGCTGATGCCGTCTCAAAAGACACGCTGGGAATCGGGTTTAACAATATCAACTACGCCTACGACGCGAAGACCAAGAAACAAATCAGCGGAATACGGGTGCTGCCTATAGACGTCAACGGCAACGGCCAGATAGACCAGGACGAGTCATTCTACGGGACGAGGGACGAGGTTGCGCAGGCCATCGCAGCGGGCAAGTATCCTTCTCCGCCGGCAAGGGAACTCTTTTTCGCCTCAAAGGGCTTGCCACAGAAAAAAGAGGTTGTTGCATTTATCAAGTGGGTGCTGGCCGACGGCCAGAAATTCGTGCCGGAAGCCGGGTACATAAACCTTACACAGGACAGAATCAGCGAGCAGATTAAGAAACTGGAAGGGAAGTAGCCCGAAGCGGGATAAGCCAGCGGCGACGGGATGAGGTCTTGGCCGATTATGCGAAACAAAAGGGCATTAAAGGACAAACTTGCCGGCAAACTGATGTGGCTGCTGACGGTCTGCTCTGCCATGCTGGTGTTTCTTATGGTGGCGGGATTGTACTGGCGTTCACGGCCCATCCTCGCGGCCAAGTCCCTAAGGCATCTGCTGCTGTCAACCACCTGGCGGCCGTCTAACGGCGAGTTTGGGTTTTTGCCTTTCATTATGGGTTCGGTGTGGGTAACGGGCGTCGCGGTCGTGATAGCCGTGCCGCTGTGCCTGCTGACCGCTGTATATCTGGCTGAGTATGCGCCAAGATACGTCCGTGAATGGACGAAGCCGCTCATCGACCTGCTTGCCGGGATACCCTCGGTTATCTTCGGCGTCTGGGGTCTGCTGATGATAGTGCCCCTGATTAAGGATTATATCGCGCCGAAATTAGGAACGTTCTCAACCGGTTACAGCGTCCTTGCCGGCGGCATTGTCCTGGCGGTGATGATTCTCCCGGTAGTTGTGCACGTGTCCCTTGAGGTCCTGCGTTCCGTTCCCAATGAGGTCAGGGAGGCCTCGTTGTCGCTCGGCGCAACGAAATGGCAGACGGTCAAGCACGTCGTTATCCGCAAGGCCAAGCCGGGCATTATTGCCGCCGTTGTTCTGGGCGTCTCGCGGGCGCTCGGAGAAACGATGGCGGTGCTTATGGTCGCGGGAAACGTGGCCAAGATCCCTCACTCGGCGCTCGACCCGGCCTATCCGCTGCCCGCGCTGATTGCGAACAGCTATGGCGAGATGTTGTCGGTGCCGTTGTATGACTCGGCGCTGCTGCTTGCATCCCTGGTGCTGTTAGTTATTGTTCTTATCTTCAACACGGCCGCCAGAGTCGTTCTGGTCAGGATAGAGAAGAGGATACGCTAAAAATGGATAGAAGAAGGATAGAAGAAGGCGTGTTCAAGGTTCTTATGGCGGCATCGACGGCCATAATCCTTTCGACCCTTGTGCTTATCCTGGCGACGGTCGTCGTAAAAGGATTGCCCGCCCTTAACCTTGCAATGATTACGCAGACGCCCAAAGGCGGTTACTATCTCGGCAAGGAAGGCGGCATACTCAACGCCATTCTCGGTTCAATCTATCTTGGGCTTGGGGCTACCGCGCTGGCGGTCTTAGTCGGTCTGCCGGTCGTCCTGTACATTAACGTTTATGCGAGCGGCGGTTCCAGATTAGTGACCTTTGTGCGGTTCTCTCTTGATGTTTTGTGGGCAGTTCCTTCGATTGTCTTTGGCGCATTCGGGTTTGCGATTATGCTCCTGTTCGGGCTGAAGACATCGCTGTTAGGCGGCATTATCGCCGTGGCGCTGCTGATACTGCCGATTATGGTCAGGGCTATGGATGAGGTGATGAGGATGATTCCAAAGGAACTCCTCGATGCGTCATATTCCTTAGGCGCGACCCGGCTGGAAACGGCCTTGAAGGTAGTTACCAGGCAGACGCTGCCTGCGATAATAACGGCGGTGCTTATTGGCTTCGGAAGAGGCATCGGCGACGCCGCATCGGTGATATTCACCGCGGGATTCACGGACTCCATCCCGGATTCACTGTTTCGTCCCGCCGCCACGCTGCCGCTGGCAATTTTCTTCCAGTTGGGGACGCCTTTTCCCGAGGTTCGCGCCCGCGCTTATGCTTCAGCGTTTATACTGGCGGCCATAATTCTAATCGTGAGTTTGGGTTCGAGGATTCTTTCGAGACGGCTTACCAGGAATGTAATAAAGTAAGAGGCGGCTATGGAA
Source organism: uncultured Pirellulales bacterium (assembly GCA_964353475.1). GTDB lineage: Bacteria > Planctomycetota > Phycisphaerae > Sedimentisphaerales > Anaerobacaceae > CAYGVZ01. The sequence continues at coordinate 5,179 of CAYGVZ010000082.1, forward strand.
CATAAGACACATATAAGCGTGCAGAACCTGAGCGTCCGTTACGGCAACGAGCAGATTCTCAAGGACATAACCATCGACATCCCTGATAAACAAATTACCGTCATAATCGGTCCATCGGGCTGCGGCAAGACGACCCTGCTCAAGAGCTTCAACCGCCTCATTGACCTGGCGGACGGTGTTACCACCTCCGGCAAAGTACTCGTTGACGGCGAGGATGTATTCGACCACCGAACGGAGGTAACGCACGTTCGCAAAAAAATGGGGCTGCTTTCCCAGCGCCCGTACCCATTGCCGATGTCCATTTATGACAATATCGCATACGGGCCGAGGATTCACGGTATCAGGAACAAGCTGCGGTTGGACAGGATGGTTGAACACTTCCTCAAGGTATCAAGCTTGTGGGACGAGGTGAAAGACCGCCTTCACGAGCCGGCGTCAAGATTATCAGTCGGCCAGCAGCAGCGATTGTGCCTGGCGAGAGGCCTGGCGGTCGGCCCAGAAATAATACTCGCCGACGAACCGACATCGGCGCTCGACCCCAAATCAAGCCAGCGCATCGAAGAGACGTTTATGAAACTGAAACAGGACTACACCATCATCGTTGTTACTCACATCCTGCGGCAGGCGAGGCGATTAGCCGACTACGTGATATTCCTCTACTTGGGCAAATTGATTGAACACGGCCCAGCCAGTGAGTTTTTCGAAAACCCAAAGGAAGAGATGACAAAAGAGTACATAAAAGGAATAATAAGCTGATTGAACTGGGCTATTGCAGGTTTATATGGGCAGGGGCAGGATACTAACAGTAGAAGACGACCGGGACATCGTGGAGATGCTGACGTACAATCTCACGGCGGATGGGTATGAAGTCGTGTCCGCTTTTACGGGCAAAGACGGGGTGGCGCTTGCCAAACGCGAGCAGCCGGACCTGATTATCCTTGATATTATGCTGCCGGTTATTGATGGTTTTGAAGTATGCAGGATTCTCAAGAATACAGATGCAACTGCGCATATCCCTATTATCATCCTCAGCGCCAAGTCGCAGGAGGCAGACAAGGTCGTGGGTCTGGAGATGGGCGCCGATGATTATGTGACAAAGCCGTTCAGTCCCAGAGAGCTGCTTGCCCGAATAAAAGCCGTGCTCAGAAGGCGTCGGGAGCGTCTGTATGCCGCGGTGGAAATCAAAAGGGGCCAGGTGGTCATTGACGGCGCCAAGCACAAGGTGTGTGTGCGAGGCCAGCAGGTGGAGCTTACTACTACGGAGTTTCGACTTCTCGAATGTCTGGCGAGGCGACCCGGTGTTGTGCTTTCAAGGAGCGAAATACTCGACGCCGTGGGCGGCGACGAAGCGATGGTCTGCGACAGGACTGTCGATGCCCATATCAAATCGCTGAGGCGCAAATTAGGCCGTGCGAAGGACTATGTCGAGACCGTGAGAGGCGCCGGGTACAGATTCAGAGAAATATAAATGAAAATCAGAATATTCTGGAAACTCTTCGCAGCTTTCGCCTTGCTGGCGATTGTCACCGTCGCAATCCTGAGCGCATTTCTTGTTGTCCGCCTTCAAAGAGACGTCGAGACGAAAATCTCACAGAGATTGCTCAACAACGCTTTTCTGGCGGGCGCTTTCTTCAAACAGCCGATGGTCGAGGGAGAAATAGCCGGCATCCAGCAGGAAGCGAAAAATCTTGCCGCAGCCCTGCATCTTAGAATCACGGTAATCGATGCGCACGGCAAGGTCCTGGGGGATTCCGAAAGGGACGCCTCATCGATGGAAAACCACGGCGACAGGGCGGAGTTCACCGAGGCCGTGCAAAAGGGACTTGGGCAAAGCACCCGCTTCAGCCACACGCTCGGCTACCCTATGAAGTACGTCGCTGTGCGGGTCGGCGATGGCGATCGGGCACTCGGAGTCGTTCGTATCGCCGTCCCTCTTTCTGAAGTCCAGTTCGAGCTCAATGAACTTTACAAGGTCGCGATGTTGGGAGCCGGCGCGGCAATCTGCATTGCGCTGATAATCGCTTATTTCGTGGCCAGCAGCATAAGCTCTCCCATAAGACAAATGAAGCAAATCGCCGAGCGAATGGCGAAGGGTGAATTCAGCGAAAGGGTTCAGGCAAAAGGCAGCGATGAGCTGGCGGAGTTGGCCTCGGCGCTTAATACGATGGCCGATGAACTACAGCTTAAAATTGAACGACTAAGCCATCTTGACAAAGTGCGCACGGACTTCGTCGCAAACGTCTCGCACGAGCTTAAGACGCCCCTGACGTCAATCCTCGGATTCGTCGAAACGCTCGAAGACGGCGCGATAGACGACAGGCAAAATGCACGCAAGTTCCTTGCAATTATCAGGAAGCATACCCAGCGGTTGGCGAGCATAATAAATGACCTGCTCAGTTTAAGCGAGCTTGAGCAGCACGACGCCGGAATCAGCAAAACCGACTTTGACCTCAGAGAATTGATAAATGAGGTGGTTGCGGGCTTCGCCCACCGACTCGATGCAAAGCACCAGGTTCTGCGCATCGATTCGCAGGGTTCCGATTTCCGAATTGCGGGCGACAGGGACAGGATTGAGCAGGTCCTGGTGAATTTGATTGATAACGCCGTAAAATACACCAACGACAACGGCCGCATCACGGTCGGCATTACAGACAAAGGCGACGCCGCGGCGATTACCGTTGAGGATAACGGCATCGGCATACCCAAAGAGGACATTGGCCGCGTCTTTGAACGGTTCTATCGCGTTGACAAGGCACGCTCGCGCGAACTCGGAGGAACCGGGTTGGGGCTGAGTATTGCAAAGCATATTGTTCTTGCGCACGGAGGTGCAATTCATATCGAAAGCGACCTCGGCAGGGGAACGAAGGTCGTTGTGGCGCTTCCAAAAAAATAAATTGCTTTTTTCAATTTTCATACGGAATTCACATTCTCTTCATAATCACTTCACATTGACGCCGTATCATCTAGTGAAGACCGAATGTGGTGCTGTCCGTTTGAATGTCCTGAGAAACGGACATAAGGGAAGCGTGGAATCAGGGCGTTCTTTCATAGTAGTTTGAGTCAGGAGATATGCACATGAAAAAGACAAAAGAACAGTATGTGATGGCAATGGGATTGCTGGCCTGTGCAGCGACACTGGTGTTCGCCTGTTTGGCCGGCGGGTCGGCACAAGCGGCAGGCAGCAAGAGAGGCCTGACCATTAAGGGTTCGGACACCATGGTGCACCTGGTAAGCGTCTGGGCCGAAGAGTTTATGAAGATGGACCCGAACACAGATGTTGCAGTCACAGGCGGCGGTTCAGGGACGGGAATAGCCGCCCTTATAAACGGAACAACGGAGATTTGCGCATCTTCGAGAGAAATGAAAGACAAAGAGAAGCAGCAAGCGCGCGACAAGGGCATTGAGACGAAGGAAGTTGTTGTTGCCAGGGACGGCATCGCCGTCGTAGTCAATCCTAATAATCCCGTCAAAGAGCTGGATATGCAGCAGCTTGCACAGATTTTCACGGGGGCATACACACGATGGAACCAGGTCGGCGGCGCCAGCGGCCAAATCCTTGTGTTCTCCAGAGAATCAAGCTCGGGGACATACACTTTCTTCCAGGAGCACGTTCTGAAGAACAAGGACTATGCGCCTCAGACCAAACTTATGGCGGCGACGTCAGCCATCATCGAGTCGGTCTCGACCGACAAAGGTGCGATTGGCTACGTCGGGCTGGGGTACGCGCTGGCCGCGAAAGACACGGTTAAAATTGTCGCTGTCAAGGCAGACGCCAATTCTCCCGCTGTCCTGCCTTCCGAGGCCACCGTAATCAGCGGCCAGTATCCAATCGCCAGACCGTTGTATCTGTATGTCAGTGCCAAGGCGCCGGCGAACGTGAACGCCTTCGTCGATTTTTGCCTGAGCGCAGCAGGACAGGCGATAGTCAGAGAAGCAGGGTATGTGGCGATTAAGTGATGAAACGGTTCTGGAAAGAAAAAATAATTGAGTCATCGCTGCAATGGACGGCTTCCCTGAGCATACTAATCGTGATATGCATCTTCGTTTTCATCTTCAAGGAGGCGGCACCATTTGCCAGGCAGCCCGGGATAGAAGAGCTTGCCGGCAGCCGGTGGGTCCCGGTCTCTCCGCAAAGGGAGTCCTTCGGCCTCGTGCCTTTGATTACCGGCTCGCTGCTGGTAACCGTGCTGGCGATGTTGTTGACAATCCCCTTTGGCGTGGGTTCGGCGGTGTACATCTCGGAGCTGGCGGCGCCCGTTGAGAGAGAGATACTTAAGCCGTTTATAGAAGTGCTCGCCGGTATTCCTTCGGTTGTCATTGGTTTTTTCGGCCTGATGGTGCTGGTGCCGCTCGTCAAGAGCTGCTTCGGACTGGCGACGGGACTGACGGCATTGGCAGGCGCGATACTGCTTGCGCTTATGGCGATACCCACGGTTGCATCCATCTCGGAAGACGCACTGAGAAGCGTTCCAATGTCCTACAAGCAGGCGTCACTGGCGCTCGGTGCAAGTCGTATAAGAACAATCTGGAGAGTAACCGTCCCAGCCGCATTGCCGGGGATAACGGCTGCCGTAATGCTTGGGACGGGCCGCGTCATCGGCGAGACAATGGCGGTTATGATGGTTACGGGCAATTCGGCGATTATAAGCTTCTGGCCATTCGATTCGGTCAGGACAATGACGGCCACCATCGCAGCGGAAATGGGCGAGGTGGCTTTTGGAAGCGACCACTACCGGGCGCTGTTTTGCATAGGGGTCGTCCTGCTCCTGGCCACGTTCGCCCTGAATGTGGCCGCACAAAGAGTTCTTGGCAAGTACAGGATGGGATAATGACAGGCAACTTTTCACAAAGAGCAGCGTGCTGGTTAATGCGGCTGACCGCCTACTTTGTGATATTGGTGGTTGGCTTTATTGTCTTTCAGATTGTCTGGCGCGGGGCAGGCGCTCTAAATTGGGAGTTTCTTTCCACTATGCCGCGCAGAAGCGGCGCAGAGGGCGGTATCCTGCCGGCCATCATAGGGACGTTCCTGCTGGTCGCCGGCAGCATTGCATTTGCGGTTCCGCTGGGCATGGCGACCGCGATAGATCTGTCTGAATACGCACGACAAGGCAGATCTACACACACCGTTCTGGT
>CAYGVZ010000083.1:0-10274 GCA_964353475.1 uncultured Pirellulales bacterium
TGAACCACGAGATAATCTTTACCCTGGGCGATTCGTATGTTGACCAGACCATCACAACCTGGCCCGACCAGAATATAGAGTCGTCGCATACTTTCTATGCGACATATATGAATCAACCGCAGAACACCTCACTTTTCCTGCACGGCACACTGCAAAGCGGGGCCGAATCGCAATGGCTGGAGCTGACCAGTCCGGGGCACGGCGGAGATGGGACGGTCTTTTTCAGGCCCATCGAGCCAAAGGGCAAGGCGTGGCACGAGTTTCTCACCGATAATCCGGTCATACGCCAGGGTCGTTTTCGGTCGCCGCAGACAATTGCCGCCGCGGAAAAGGCCGGCTTCAAGGCGGGCGAGCTGAAAAGTTTTGACAGCTTTATGTTCGGCTTCTTCGACGAGTACGTCCTCTTGTTCATTTTCCGGCCGCAGTCCGACACGAGGTTCGGGATATGGATTTCCTCCAGCGGCGCACTTGCTGTCCGATGTCCCGCCTGGGACTATTCCATCGACTCCGGCCCGCAGAAGGCAGGTGAACGCCGGACGTTCCGCGTGCGTCTGGTGTACAAACCTTTCAAGGGGGTAGATGATGTCCTTGCCGAGGTCAAGCGGTTCAGCGCTGAGACCGCCGGCGAAACGCAGTAACCGGAGCAACACGCAGTCGCGCTACGCCCAGAGTTGTTTGTCTCGAAGGCAGTCGATGTGTGTAACAAGCTTATAGCCGAGCTTTCGGGCGGCATCGGCGAACTTCCTGACGTGGGTCAGCTCCTGGTCCGGTGCATGCATCCACGCGACCCAGTCGTGCATCATCAGCGGCATGTGCTCGTTTTTCTCGGCGCGTTTGCGCAGCTCGCCGAGCACGTACTCAACCGGGTCGCCGAACTGAGGTTTCCACATCCATGCCGTGTCGCTGTACCCGCTGGGGAAGCCCATGACATCGGGATGTCCCAGCGAGGCGTAATTGACGAAGCGCCTGGAGCCATCGATGCCCGTCAGAAAACTGTCAATCATGCGAACGCCCAGTGACGCAACCATATCGAGCTCGGCCCGTGATTTTTCCGTTGAGTCGAATCCCGACAGGTGCGGCCCGTCGGCGCCGCTGGTGCCGCATATACTGATTCCCACGGGGCGGGCGCCGAAAAGCCGCTCGTGGACTGCGAACGACTTTTCATAGTCGGCCTTGAGCACCTCGACGGGTTTGCCGCGCTCATACCCCAGGCCGATATGCGAATAGCTGTGGTTCTGAATGTCGAAAAGGCGGTCGTCCTTCACCTGCTTGTAGAAATCGCCGAATTCGTTTTTCATCAGCTCCAGTGTAGCGCCCTTGCAGAAGAAGGTGGCGGGTATTTCGTTGCGGCGATGCACCTCGACGACCTTCTTCAAAAACCCTCTCATATTCTCGCGGCTGTCGGCTTCCGTGTCGTAGCGGAAGAGGAACAGCTTGCCGGTCGTCCTGTCGGGATTTTCTTCGGCAAATGCGATTGACGAAGCTGCGAACGAAGCCAGGCCGCCCAAAGCGGCCGCGACCACTTCCCGTCGATTCAATTTTTGAGTCATTTTTGTCTTCCTAACCGCTAATTTGTCAAACCAGCTATTGCTGCGCCGATAAGGGTGGCATTATCCACGCTGACAATATCCGTGTAAATGCCGTACTGGTCTTCGAGATAATGCCTGAGGTAATATCCCACCCCTGATTTGAGCGTCTTGAGCTGATGGAAAGTTGTGCCCTCCGCCACTACGCAGATTGGACGACACGGGTCGCTGCCCGTGTCCGACTTTATCGCCATTGCGGACAGATTTATTGCCGTCAGCTTCGCGGCCCTGCGGACAATCCTGTCGATGAGAAAGTACACTGCGGTCGCATCTGCGATATCCCCTCTGCGTAAGGCGGATGACAAGGGATTGTTCCCATTTGCCGGATAATACAGGAAGTCGTTGATGTCCTTTGTGTCTAAACGCTCGATATGTCTCAATCCTTCTGCCGACGCAGAAGCGAACAGGCCGTCATCCGCACCTCGTTTTATCACACCTAGGCACAACGGCCCCAGATATGCCCCTGATATCATTTTCTCAAATGTGTGAACCCCTGGGTCAAGAGTTGTTTTATCAAGAAGCACGTCAATCTTGCCTCTCTGGCACCTTCCAAAGCCGCCGGATTCGGTGTTGATAATCTGCCCTTTAGACAAATCGAGGTCTTTTTTCTTCTTGATATTGCTGTTCTTTTCGACATAGCAGCAGTTTGTACCCGTCCCTAAAATAAACCCGATGTACCCGCCGAATTCCCTGTTGAAGGAACCCTTCCCTGCAAGCAGCGTTGCAACCGTGTCGTTGAGTATGGCAATATGTTTATTGCCTTTAATGCCCATAGCCGAGAGTGCACGAATCAGGTTTTCCCCAACCATTTGCCCCTCGACCTGCTTGGCTTTGATTTCCTTGCACAGCAGTATTGCCCGCCCGTCCTTATTCGGGTAGATTTCGGTCGGGTACGAAAAGCAGAATCCGATGCTCTCATTGTTTCCCACCAGGTCTTTTATGTACCCCGCCATCACCTCAAAAAACTCTTCCTTGCTGACCTCCTCCTTGACTCCGGGCATCGGATGCGACCTGAGGTCCTCGATGACTGGCTTTCTCTTCTCGTCAAAGTGTACCCTCCCGACCCGAAAATTTGTCCCGCCCGCGTCAATTGCGACCACCGACTTGTTCACCGAAATCTCTTTGTCGGTCTCAATATATGTCGGTATCATCTCCAGCGTGCTTTTCTCCCCTTCCAGCCCACGCTTCATATCATCAAGAAACACCTCTACCGTCCCCTTGAAGTCCACGTCATCGTAATCCATCTTGTTGCTCTTGAGAAACTCGATGACCTTGTTTTTGATTTTGTCCATTGGCTTGCCTCTTGTATTTTCGTGCCATTACTCTGGGTAGCCGCTCGGATATTTGTTGTGCCACTGCCAGACCGAGGCGACTATTTTCTCAAGGTCGTGCCACTGCGGCTGCCAGCCGAGTTCTTTTTTTGCTTTTGTTGAATCGCAGATGAGCGTCGGCGAATCGCCCGGCCTTCGCGATGCTTCAATCACTTTGAAACTCTTGCCCGATACCTTCTTCACGGTGTCGATTACCTCTCGCACCGAATAGCCCCTCCCGTTGCCGAGATTGTAAACCAATTCGCTGCTGTCATTGAGCTTGTCGAGCGCCAGCAGATGCGCCCTGCACAAATCCTCGATGTGTATGTAATCGCGGATGCAGGTTCCGTCCGGCGTTGGGTAGTCCGCACCGAATATCTTGATGTCGCCGCGTTTTCCCATCGCCGCGGCGATTGTCAGCGGTATCAGGTGCGACTCAGGGCGGTGGTCTTCACCCAGTTCGCCATTATGTCCTGCCCCGCAGGCGTTGAAATACCGCAGCGACACATACCGCAGTTTGCCGGCCTTGCTCTGGTGGTGACACATCCGCTCAACCGCCAGCTTCGTCTCCCCGTAGGCATTGATTGGCTCTTTCGGCAAATCCTCGGTGATGGGGACTTTCGCAGGTATTCCGTAAACCGCCGCCGTGCTGCTGAACACAAACTTCGCAACGCCAGCCGCCTCCATCGCGCTAAGCACGACCTGTGTATTGCTCACGTTATTATCATAGTACTTCAACGGCTGCTCGACCGATTCGCCTGCCTCGATAAACGCGGCAAAGTGCATCACCGCCTCAATTTCCTTTTTCTGCAGCGTCTTTAAGAGCAGCCCATAGTCGGCTAACTCACCCTTGACGAAGTCGGCGTCCGCGATGGCCGTCCTGTGTCCCTTACACAGGTTGTCATACACAATCGGCTCGTGCCCGGCTTCCGCCAGCATAGCCGTCATATTGCTGCCGATATACCCCGCTCCGCCGCAAACCAGTACCTTCATTGTCTGTCTTTCCCCGCTGTTATTTCTTCAAGTTGCCTGTCATTTTTTTAAGAATCTCTGTTTCGAGCCAGGCATCTCTGCCCAAGTCAACCCAGGTCATATCCTTTCGTTGTGCCCCCGACGGTCTCATGCGTTGCAGCGACTGCTGGCTCTCCGAGTGCATCGCGTATGCCTGCCCTGACGTTACTTCTCTTTCCGATATATTCAGCCGTTGCGTCCGGGCGGTGCAGTCAATGCAGACCCCGCCGCCTTGCTCCGTTACCTTCATCTCTACGGTTCGCCTGATGGTATGCAGATTCGCCTCGGCGTTGTTGCGTCCCCCAACGTTATCGCTTCGCCACGGTTCAAAGAACTGCCCGCCCGATAGCGGCTGTGTCCTGATATACCCCGCCTCGATGTCGAACTTCTCGATTCCGAACTGCATCTCGCTCAGCACGCCCTTCGCCGCCTGCATCGCCGCCGCCCTGTTCGCGTCGGCAACGCACAGCGGCTTCGATGCCGACGCCTGCTCCGCGGCGCAACCCGCGAGAATCACCCCAGCCGACACAATCGCCGGCAGAAGAAACAACCTGCTTATTAAACGTTTCATTTCAGTTTTCCCAAAATCGCCGATGATTATAAGCCCGCCTCCCTTTTCCCACAAGAACCAATCGATCCCTTGAGGCAATACCTCGTGCCCTGTAGTGAGACACTACCCGAATATCGGCCTTGCACCAGCCGCAATCTTTTTCATCTCCTCAATCTCGTTACTCGTAGGCGGTTTGCACCGTGGCGCAAGGTCTATTGCCGTCTTGACCAGTTCCAAATCCGAAGGCGGTATCGCAACCATTGCCCCCTGCGAATATGTCCAGCCGAGCGCCTGTTCGATAAGCCCACGCTCAACTATCGGCTCATACCAGCATCGCGGGCAACTGCTCTTGTCGGGATTCTCAGCCCACCTCTGCCTTGCCGATGCCTTCAACGCAATTATCCCCAGTCCCTGCCTCTTCGCCTCCGCCAGAATACCTTTTTCAAACCCATTCTGAAAACTACAGACGAAATTTATCGGAAACATCGCGGTATCAAATTCAAATTCCTTCATCGCCGCCATTGCCGCCTCCTTCGAGTGCGCCGAGAACCCGATATACCGAATCACCCCCGCTTTCTTGGCCTCGATTATCGCCTCCATCGCCCCGCCCTTAGCGAGCGCCGCCCTGACATCTTTCTCCACGTCCGTGATGTGGTGAAGCTGGTACAAATCGAAATGGTCGGTTCCCAGCCGTTCCAGCGACCGGTTAAGCTCCTCCTGCGCACCGGCACGGTCCCGCTTTGCCGTCTTGCACGCTAAAAACACACGGTCACGATATGGCTTCAGCGCCGGCCCCATCTTCAGTTCCGCATCCCCGTAACTCGGCGCAACGTCGAAATAATTTATGCCTTTTTCAAACGCCTCGCCGATTGCCCTGTCCGCCTCATCCTGCCCAACCCCCGCCAGCGATAATCCACCAAACGCGACTATCGACACGCGCTGCCCGGTTTTGCCTAAGGTGCGCATCGGGTATATATCCGCCATCCGTGTGGCGGATTTGGCGCTGTCTGTCTTCTTCTCAGACGCCGTACATCCGCTCACCCGCCCCAGCAGCGCTGCCGTCCCCGCCGCCCCAACTACTCTCAAAAATTCCCGTCGTTTCATTTGCCGCCCCCTTTCGTCATAGCCGATTTGACCTTGTCGTCCGCCATTCGTCTCTGATTAACATAATCGGTCAAATCCTAAATCGCAAATCGAGAATCGTAAATAGTAAATCCGCCTTGTCCCCGAATAATTCTTGACTTCCTGCCTTTTTCCCGTATGATTTAACACCAATGTGAACCCACACCGCCCAATGCTGACTCTTATTCTGAGGAGAGACACAAATGACAGACGCAAAAAAAGCCGACCTTGCAGGACCGGGAATCGGCGACTACGCACAACTCGAAAAAATCCTCCCCGCCGATTATACCTCGCTGCTTTCGCCCAGGGAAACACAGTTAGCCACCTACGCCGCCAAGGACTACATCGAGAAAAACCTCTGCAAACAGCTTAATCTCATCCGCGTCACCGTCCCGCTTATCGTCGATGTTGAAAGCGGCGTCAACGACCTGCTCGACCGCGACGGCTCACGAACCCCCATCCAGTTCCACATCTCAAACGACAACAACAAAAACCCCGTTGATGCACAGGTCGTCCAGGCCGCCACTAAATGGAAACGAATGGCCCTCAAACAGTTCGGTATGAACATCGGCGAGGGCCTCGTTACCGATATGCGCGCCGTTCGCAAGGACTACTTCCTCGACCATGACCACTCGGCTTACGTGGACCAGTGGGATTGGGAGCTTGCCATAACCGCCGAGCAGCGCAATGTGAAATTTCTCAAGACCGTGGTCAAAAAAATCTGGAAAGTAATCAAAGGCGCCGAGCAGCACGTGCAGAAACTCTTCCCCAAGCTCAAGGCCGACAAATACCCCGACCTGCCTGATGAGCTGGTCTTTTTGCACGCGGAAGAAATCCTCGACCGCTATCCCGACCTGCCGAGAAAGAAACGAGAGACCGCAATAGTGCAGGTTTATCCCGCCATATTCATCATCGGCATCGGCTGGCCGCTCAAGGACGGCTACCCCCACGAACTTCGCGCCGCCGACTACGATGACTGGGTGACCGACACCAGCGCCGAGACGCGGAAATCCACCCACGGCCTCAACGGCGACATACTCGTCTGGAATCCGGTCACCAAACGCCGACACGAACTGACCAGCATGGGCATCCGCGTCAACGCCGATACCCTCCAGCTCCAGCTCAAAATGGCGGGCCAGACCGACTTCCTGAAGTTCCCCTATCACCAGGCCATCGTCAACAACCAGATACCGCTTTCCATCGGCGGCGGCGTAGGCCAATCGCGGACGTTTATGTCGCTTTTGAAAAAGGCACACATCGGCGAGGTCTCCGCCACCGTCTGGCCGAAAGTCCTCAAGGATATGTGCCACAAAAAGAACATCCACGTCATTGAATAACTCGCTGTTCACACGGCGCAAATAAAAAAGGCCCGGTAGTGCAGGGCCTTTCCTTTGGTATCAATCGGCGTTTGCTTATTTGGGAACTACGTTGACTGCACAGGGACCCTTTTTGCCCTGCCCGATCTCGAACTCGACCTTCTGGCCTTCATCCAGATTGGCATAGCCGCTGGTCTTGATTTCGGAGTGATGAACGAACAGTTCGTCGCCACCACTGTCGTTAACGATAAACCCAAATCCCTTTTGTCCATTGAACCACTTTACTGTACCTGTACTCACTACAATTCTCCTTGGCCTTTTACCCGGCCGTCAATCTAAAATATCTCTCGAATTCGTTTAAGAGGATATCCCTGAGAGACGAAAAGATATGCTCAACTAAGGTCGTCATTATACCACAAATCAAACCAGCCGCAACAAAAATCATAAAGAAATATGCAAAATCCGCAAAAAGCCCGCCCTCTGCCTCTCCGAAGGGTCGAAACACCTGCCCTGCGCAGGCCATCCCGGCTTCGGCGGGCAAAGTCGAGCCGAGTTCCGAGTTGCCGGGGTACAGGAATACCACCCGGCGACATCCCTGACGGCCGTCCGGTTTAGCCGACTTTCTTGCCTGTTACGTCGCGAGGGCCCCTGTCGCTTGTGAATTGCCCTTTCATATTCGCGCCGTCTATCTCACCCTTGAAATCCATCTTGAACTGGCGGTCGCCGCCTGTGCTTTCTACCGTGAAGCTAATCTTGTTGCCATCGACCTTGAGGTCCTTTATCGGGACGTCGCTGTCGCGCATCTGATACGTACCCGTCATATCCTTGTTTATCGTCAGCACGCGTGTCCGCGCTCCCTGCGGGGAATCGGTGGACAGCTCCCACTTGCCGACGATATTAGAAGCGCCTGAATCGGCCTTCTTCTCGGCATCCGGTTTCTTCGCGGCCTCTGGTTTTTTCTCTGCGCCGGCGCGGGTCGCAGTAATGGCCGTTTCGCCGCGGTCGCTTGTGAATATGCCCTTAATCTGGTCGCCCTCGACCGTTCCCGCGAACTTCGATGAAAACTCCCTGTCGCCGAACTTGCTGGTGCGGGTGAAGGTGAGTTTTCCCGCTGCGAAGTTCACATCGGAAATGGTACTTTCGCCTCTTTCGCCCGCCCATTTGCCCGCAAGCTTACCGTCAGCGCCCTTCGAGATGGTCATTTTCTCAACCATTGTCCTGGCCGGGGTCGTGGTGCTTACCTGCCACTCGCCGCAGATCGCCTCCGCGCCGCTCTTGGCCTGTCCCTGTAAAGCCCCCTCAAACGTGAATTCGCCGAAGTTGCTCTTGCCTTTGCCGGTCAGCTTACTACCATCGACAACGCCATCGTATGTTGTTTTCTGCTCCTGCCCGCCAAAGTTTGACGTCCGGGCGAACTTCACCTTGCCGCCCTCGAACGTAACATCCGACAGCGCGTTTTCTCCACCTCGCTGTCCGATCCACGTTCCTGAATACGTCCCATCGGCGTTCTTGTTGAACGTGACGGTCGCCGTCTGCGTTCTTGCCTCAATCTGGGTCTTGAACTCCCAGTCGCCGAGAACCTGCGGTGAGCTTGCCTGCCCTGAGCTTGTCGAAGGGGTCGAACCCGCACCCTCGGCTGCTACAATACTCGACGCCAGCACTACACATGCCAGCACCACACCTGCTGCAACTGCTTTCTTGAATGACTTCATAATTTACTTCTCCTCAAAAAAAGTTTGTTTGACAAAGCGAACAAATGGTAACAAACAATAGATAGGCGCACAACGGCCCACGTTTATTTCATTTTTCGCCGGTTAAGCCATTATCGCCGAATGGTTCGGGATTTTATACTGAGAAATCCACAGAATCCGCGATTGTTAAAATAGGTAGTTTTTGTACGAGAGCGAGAACGATAAACACGTCCCATCCACCGCTGGCCCGGACCAGTCAATGGACCAATTACAACCCCTTCGTTGCGATCTGCTCTATCCAATCAAGGTAACGTTGAACAATTGACATTAGTAATAGCGTTAGTAGTATGGTGAACGCAATCGTGATGGCTGTCCAGATTATCTTACGGTTAGTGTTGTATTGTGGATTCTTCCATATAAATGGTAGCGCAAGAGGTTGCAGGAGTAATATCCAGACAATCACCATCGGTGTTTTATAATACCATTTTATACCGTTGTCTCTGTTCAGAGCCCTCAGCGGCGCGTCAATTATGAACTCGCCGCAAAACCGGCACTTTATCGCCTCATCCTGAATCTGCTCTTTGCAAAACGGACACTTCTGCATACTGGCATCCTTTACTCTTGCCGCAAAATCCCTCGCACGGTTGTCAAAATTGCCGCAGGACAAATAGTCCGAATACTGCTATGGAAATCCCGTGGACGATTACTTGACATTTCCCGGTTTGCCTGATTCTCCATCCGGGTTAGCCGTTGTTGTTTGCGCGGTTTCGACAGGCGTCTGCGTGCTCGGCTGGGCAATCTCGACAATTTTTATTGGTGATTTCTCCGCGGTCTCAGCGTGCTCTGCGGTAAATGCTTTTGGACTATGTATTAGTTCGGCGACTTTGCGGTAGTCCTCCGCGCCGTGGCAGGACGGTTCATATTCGAAAATGGTTTTGCCGTAGCTGGGGGCCTCGGCCAACTTGATATTCCTGCGGATGCAGACGGGCAGTATCTGCGCCTCGGACCAGGCACAGTTCGTCCCGCGGGCGCTTTGCAGAAAACCTTCGATGTCGGCCTTGACCTCCTGCGGCAGCGACGCCCGGCTCTCAAACATACAAAGCAGGACGCCCTTGACCTGAAGCTTTGGATTTATGCGCTTATTGACGAGCGAAACCGTCTGAAGCAGTTTGCCTAAACCCTGCAAGCCCAGGAAATGCGGCTGTAATGGTATCAATATCTCATCCACCGCTGCCAGTGCATTCAGCGTCAGCAGCCCCAGTGATGGTGCACAATCGACAATAATATAATCGAGCTTATCCTCAAGCCCCACCAGCGCCTCGCGCAGGATTATCTCTCTGCCAACAACGCTGACGAGTTCCGATTCTGCGCCGACCAGGTCGATGTTGGAAGGCAGCAGCCACAGGTTCGGCCTTGCCAACATCATTTGTTGTTCGACCGTAGCTGACTGAGTGAGGACCTTGTATGAGCCGGCCTCGATTTTTTCCGGGTCAAGGCCCAGGTGAGTCGTCAAATGTCCCTGCGGGTCAAAGTCGATTACGAGCACGCGGCTGCCCATATTCGCCAATGCCGCTGCGATATTAACCACCGAGGTCGTCTTGCCCACGCCGCCCTTCTGGTTTAATACCGCTATCTTCCTCATACTTCGTTCTTCCCGCCTTTATCCTGGACGTCGCCTGCCTTGGGCT
>CAYGVZ010000084.1:0-10251 GCA_964353475.1 uncultured Pirellulales bacterium
AGGACAGTCGGATATAAAAGGCCGAAAATAGGCCGCTTGACGAATCCCGGGATCGTCACCTGGTCAGCTCTCAAGACGAAGTATTTTTCACTCATCCTGAAGCCGCTCGCCGCCACCAGGGGCCAATTCTACAGCATAGATAAAGATGGCCAGCTGGTCATGGGGATAGACACGAGCGACGTTACCATACAACCGGGCTCCTTCATCAACAACAAGTTCATATTCTACGCCGGGCCGAGCCACTCGCCGATACTGAAAGAATTCGGCAACGGATTCGCCGCGACCGTGAACTACGGGTTCTTCGGGCCGATCAGCGTCGGCATGATAGCCGTCATGAGGTTCTTCTACGCGATAGTGCGCAGCTGGGGGTTCTCCATAATACTTCTTGCGATATTTCTTAATGTCATCCTCTTTCCCCTCACCATGAAGAGCTTCAAATCCATGCAGAAGATGCAGGAGCTTCACCCGGAGATGGAAAAGATCAAAAAGCAGCATAAAGATAATCCGCAGAAGATGAATAAAGAGGTGATGGAGCTTTATAAAAAATACGGGGTCAATCCATTCAGTGGGTGCCTCCCCATGCTGTTTCAGATGCCGGTATTCTTCGCCCTTTACCAGGCGCTGATGAAGTCCATCGAACTTCGCAATACCAGATTCTTGTGGATAAAAGATCTTTCATCGCCGGAGGCGGTCAAGATACCTGTATCGTTACCTCTTATCGGAAACAGCATAAACATCCTCCCCCTCATCATGGTCGTTACAATGGTCATCCAACAGAAGATATCAACTAAGACGATGGGCAGCGCGGTTACCAACGAGCAAAAGGAACAGCAGCGGCTGATGTTGATATTGATGCCGATAACGCTGACGTTCCTGCATCTGGCAATCTTGACCGTCCATGTGGGCGAATCTTGAATTGTCACTCCGCTTATCAAAACACCACGGCAATTGAGGAATCTCACCAGATTGCCCGGCCGTTCCCCGTGAGCAAGCGGCCCGTGCTGCGTCCCGTACTTAGGGTTCATAAAATCTTCTTTCTGCCTTGTAAACTTCTTGTCATAGTCGCTGCCGGTATGAATCCTGTCCGGGTACACGAAATCCATCCCGCTTCCATCGATAACGCCGCCGCCGGTGATGGCGATGTTGTTGGCGTCCCTTGCAGTAACAAGTCCCGCTCTGGCCGACTCCCCGCTTGCGCGGCCTTGCTCAATGGCATAATCTTCGAGTTTTGAGCTGCCCTTGATGGTCGCGCCTGATTCAAGATGCAACGTAACGTTGGAAAGGATTTCTATCGGGCCGCTTAGATATTTACCCGGCGGTATGATTACCGTCCCGCCGCCTGATTCGGCGCAGGTCTTTATCGCTTTATTGATGGCCGCAGTATTCAGCGAGTTCCCGTCACGTGTCGCCCCATAGTCGAGGATGTTGTATTCGTATTTCGAGGACTGGATGCCGGCCATTGCAGAACTTGTCAAACATACCAGTATCGCTGCTATCAGAATCCTCACGCACACAGTACCGTTCTTCATTTCTTGTCTCCTTACCAGCACAATGTCAGAATCTCTTTTGAACTGCAGGCCGCAGGTTCACGCCTGCATCTGTTCTACCTGTTGCTTCATAGCTTGCCAGTCCTGAAGTTGCTGCACTGAGTCGGGATTGTAAAGGTTATTCCTGCCGGCCAGCATGGCATACTTGCCCGCCGTATCGGGATTGTCACCGTTCAGAATTGCCGTCATAAACGCTGCGACGGCACAGTCGCCGGCGCCGCAGGCATTTCTCACTCTGCCGGGCTCGACTGGGAATGGTTCGCACCATATTTGCCTGTTATTCCATTGCTCCCGTGAAAGGTCCATTCTTGCGGTGCTGTTGAGTGAAGTAACGTCGCCTGTCGCAAGGTATGCTCCCCGGTGACCCGCCTTGATAAGTAGTATCTTCGCCCCCATACCGAGAATTTGTTCGGCAAGAGCATGGTAATGCTGCCGGCCAATCGCGTCGATTATATTGCTGCCCTTCATCGTCCGGGATGTTCTGCTATACTCCTCGCTCATCAGCATAAACAGTGCCTCTTCGATGCTTGGCGTGAAGATATCCACGTATGGCAAGACGCGTTCCAGTATCCGCCGCCAATCAGCGGTGCCTGAATCGGCATTGACGTCGGGTAAGCTCATATCAAGTGATGTGACTGCACCGAGCTGCTTTACCCTCGAGAACATTGCGACAAGCTCTGCCCCGTCGTCTTCGAAGAATCGCTTCATCAGGGGAGGGTAGCCGAAATGAAAGAGCCGGCTTTGGGCAACCGCTTCGTAGTCGATATGATTGGATGCAAATGTGTGATTGCACCCCGGTGATTCGAGGAAGATACGGTCAATGCCCGGCGGGGCAATTACCACGCTGAAGCCGGTGGAGGATTTGGTTGCGGTTATGATGCCTTCAGATACTCCGAGCCCTTCAAAAATGTCCATCGCGAGTTTTCCCAGAGGGTCGTTGCCGACCATCCCCCTAAGAAGCACATCATTGCCGAAAACCTTCATAGCCAGGCCGGTGTTGGGTACAACTCCGCCAGGCGAAATATTCATATTGTCAACTTCCACCAGCGTGCCGGGTCTGAGGATGTCGCCTATGCTGGTGCAGGCGCGAATCTTGGCAAACTGGGGCGTCAGGTCCAGGCAGGTGTATCCCGCAACTACGGCGTCATATTTGAATTTCGTTCGTCTGGTCATTGGCAACTGCCGTTAGACGATTTCGATTGCAAGTATTCTACAGAGGTCCTCGAACGGTTCGGTGTTGTCGCCGTACGAAATGATGTAATGCTGGCCTAACACGTTCTGGATGAAGTTCTCTACATGGTCAATGGTTATCTCCAAGCTGGGCAAGTGTGGTGCTGGCGGAGTCCATCCTGCCTCTTTCCACGGACGGGGGCTTCTGCCGGTGCCCTTTGTAATATGAAGTCCGTATTTGTCGCCCGTGTTGAAAAACCTTGCCAGCGTAAGCTCACCCTCTCTGATTTTGGAGACGTTCAGGAGTCCTTCGCCGAATTCGCCGAAAGAAGTCGGCATTACGGTGACAGGGCCATAGACAACTTCGGTGGGGACAAAGTCCGGGACTCCCATAAGCATCCCGTCTTCCAGAAACTCGTAGAATTCCAGATATGCGCCGGTCTGCCCGGTCAGGAATCTGGTCACTAACTGTGTCACGGCTCCCATCGCATCGTTTTCGGGAATGGTGCAGACGCCTTCGTTCTCGTGCAGCAGCATAAATACGCCCGCAGGAGCGAAACCCATCAGTTTCTTGACGCCATCGACATCGATGAGCGAGACGGCCCCGTAGCCCCGCTGTTCGACTTTCTGTCTGACTGCAAGGTACAGACGTATGGTTTTTTCAATTGTTCCGGGTTTGGGTTCGCTGATAAAAGTCCATTTTTGCCTGACCTCTTTCACAAGGTCGCGAACCTGGTCTTCGCTCAAGTTGTCGATGGCCCGGGCCATTTCGAGCATCTCAAAGAACTCAACCTCGATTCCAATTTTCGAGCGAAGAGACACACCGTCGTATAGAGTGCTGTAGAGATTCATGTCGCGGTTTCCCATCATACCGACGCGGGCACCGCGCAGCAGGGAGACGGCTCGTGCCGCCTTTGCGAAGCTGAGAATCCTGTCCATTGGCAATGGCCCGCCGTAACGGCAGACAACGTATTTGAATTTGTAGCCGAGGTCCGCCATTGGTTTTCTAAGGGCGGAAGTGCCCGCCTGGTCGGCCGTGGTGACGAGACGGCCTTGTTCCTGCCAGCCGGTCAGCCCAAGCAGCAGCATCGGTTTGTGTCTGTATTCATCGATGACCGCGATTACGGCATGAGAGGGTATCCAGCCCGCAACACAGACAATCAGAAAATCGAAGTCCTTGTTTGCCAGCTCCATTCTTGCCTTGGCGACGTCCCTCCCCTCGCGGTCGTCGGTAACTGGATTGGTCCAGATAATCTCGATTCCCTGAGCTTCTATCTGTTCGCGTGCCTGGCGGCATTTGCGCTCGATGATTTCGCGCGGCGTATTTATCTCCCCGAATCCCACAAATGCAGCTTTAATTGCTTTTAGCTTATTGCTTTTCATTGTACACTCCGTGAATTGTGCCATCTTACTAATGGCCTGTGTATGATTCTATGGTTTGCTGCTGTAGAATGTGTAACAGATGTACAAACAGCCGGCAGCCATCCACTCTCGCCGACTGCGCACACTCCGTTCCCGTCGGTAACATAGTGTATTAAGCTGAGATGTGTTGTGAAATGCGATTTTTCGTAAGCGAGATATGATTTTACGTATGGCAGTCCTACTGCCAGAGACCGATGCCTGCCTCCTGCCGCAAACGGCGCGGCGGCATGCCCAGCTCGCGTCGGAACACTGCACTCATATAGTATGCGTTGCGATACCCCGTCTGCTCCGCAATCTTACTGAGCGAAAGATTTGTGGCCGTCAATAGACGACGCGCCGTTTCTATACGAACTCGCTGAATCTCATCATGAATCGTTCGGGAGAGTTTCTCTTTGAAGCGTGTTTCGAGCGTCGATCTTGAGACGCCGGCATCTCGAACAACATCCGGAACACCGATCTGCTCAGCGGCATGATTCTGTATGAATCGCAGGGCCGCTGAAAGCAGCGGGTCATCAACTGCGATAAGGTCGCTTGACCGCCGATGGACAACGCTTATCGGCGGCACAACGATGTGTTTCGGACGAGGGCGCCTTCCTCTTATCAGTCGGTCCAGCAGCTTTGCCGCCTCATAGCCCAGCCGTTCACTGCCTTGGGCAACACTCGAAAGCGGCGGAACAGCCAGCTCGCACATCAATTCATCGTTGTCCACTCCAACAACGGCGACATCCTCAGGTACTCGCAGATTCAACTGCCTGCACGCATCCAGGATATGGCGTCCTCGCAGATCGTTGCAGGCCATTATCCCAATAGGCCTTGGCAGTTCTTGCAGCCAACGCATAAGTTCTGCCTGCATCAGACTCCAATTTCGTGGCGCATATCGCCGACCCGCAAAAACAAAGCAGTGATGGCCTTGCTTCTCAATGCGTCCGAGGAAAGAATCCCGACGTAATCTGACCCACAGGTCCAGTCCGCGTGTCCGCGTCCCGCAGTAGGCAAAATACTTCAGACCCTTGTCAATTAAATGCTCTGCTGCCCATTCTGCAATTTGCTGGTCATTTGACCTTACTGTTGATATGCCTAAGCGACCTAAGATGTCTGGGGCTGCGGCGCCGATGCCGACAGTGGCTCCCTTGAAGTGAGAAACGGCATCAGCAATCCGCGAATCGTCCAGGTCTAGAATCAGGCCATCGCCTGACCATGCCTTAAAGGACGGAATTTTGTCGGCGGGGTTCTCCTCCACATACAGGCGCCACCGAGTGCGCGTATGAACATATCTGGTGATTCCACGGATGACCTGCCGGTCATAGGGCCGGCTTAGATTAATCAGAACGGCTATATCTTTGAATCGGGCCAAGGCAATATCCAGCGGAACCGCATAGCTCAGCAACACAAGGTCACTTATACCGGCTCTTACGCAAAATCGCAAGCGTCTTATGAAAAAGCGAATTGGGTTCGCCATGAGTTCCTCACAGGAACAGCGATAGCAGTGATTGTCGCGTTGCTGATATTGCTGGTAAACCCGCGGAGTAGCAGTAGGGCGGTTGGCCTGGTTCGGAGATGCCCTGTCTGTGACAAGGCGCTGGTGGGCAATGCGAGCTATTGCTCTGAGTGCGGGAGCAGGGTATGATTCTGCTCAGTGAGCCCTGCCCGGTGCTTCCCTACGGATGTGCAAGTACTAGCATCTGCCTGTGTAACGTAAACGCTGCGATCTTGTAATCTAGAAATAGGTGACAAGTCATTGTCGTGTCGGCCGATTCCTGCTTAGCTAATGATAAAATAACAAGTGTTCGGTGCGTTGCCGACAGCGGCCTAGGAGGCCTGCCAGTATGGATGAAAAAGAGCAGCCGATTCGAGGAAGAAGGAGCTAGTGTGATGACAGTGACGGTGAACCTGTACACCGCGTTGCATGATATATTCCGGCCATTCCTGGTGCAGCACAAGTTCAAGGCAATAGGCCCATTGAGCGACCAAGATGAGCGTAACCGGATTTTGTGTCCTGTGTACAGGGTCCAGAGGAAAGTGTGCATTCATACGCTTGACGTACAGTACGACCGATACCGCGAGTTTTTTTGTGTGAACATTGGCGTACACTTCAGATTTTTGCCCTATACGTTCAAGGACGAGCTTCCAACGCCCCACAAGACACAAACATCCATGTGCATTTTCAGCCGCCGACTCTCACCAAACTGCGGAGACCACTGGTGGCAAGTCTTCGCGTCCCGTGATGCTACCCGCGAGAGTGTTCGTGATGCAGTTCAGTTACTTGAGAGAACGGGATTGAGCTACTTTGAGAACTATGGGACACTGCCCGGTCCATACGATTCCATTACAGTCTCTGCACTTGATTCAAAGGAATACGAGAAGTCCATTCCAGAGACGGTTCTTCGCCCATCTCCGATAGCGATCGCCTCAATGATGGCGTATATCTCAAAGTATTGTGGCAAAGAGCAAGCGAGTGCCGAATTTGCTCATTATGCCTTATCCAAGGTGGATATACGGTGGCGGCCTCATGTGGAGAGGTACCTTCGCTTCCTTCGCGACCCTATCTAGACGTCAGAATCCTTTCGGTCCACGCAACTGAAGTGAGCGTCCAAGCTGTGTAAGATACATGTGTGACCGAGGGCCTGCTACTCTTGAGTGCCTTCTGCACGATTTAGTCGGTCATCCAGCCATCAGCCCTTTGTAAGTCACCCGATATATAAGAAAGGGCTACCTCCTGTAGAGTAGAGACAAACTCTATAAGGAAGCTGTATGGCTTGTCTTGATAAGAGAAGACAGAAGTATTTGATCGGCTACGACCACCAGGGAAAGCAGGTCAAGAAGTTGCCCAAGACCTCGGATGGCAGCGTTGTCCCGACCAAGAGGACAATGATAGAGGGTGAGGTTACGCTGGGTGACCCTGCAGTTGCCGATGACCAGCAGGCAAAGCGTTGTTGGGAGGAGAAAACCGCAAGTACGTGTATCGGACCGGGGCTCTTGGACCGTCAGCTACCAGGCCAACGCCCTCATCTCACACAAACCTGTGCGCTCCGTGATATCTCCCTTGAAGAGCTTGCGGAGCGGTTCGTTGCGGCACAGAGTGCAAACTGGAGAGAGCCTTGTATGACCACGGCGGCATACAAACAATGGCTGAGAGTCTTTCTTGTGGATCATTCCACTCTAAAGGCATCGCAATTCACTGTTGAACACTTTGCCAGACGGAAGCTTTCGTTGAAGGGACGCGGTTATGCTGCCGAGAGCATCAACCATTTTCTCTCAGCCGTCAGGGCAATCTTCAGCTTCGCAGAAGACGCAGAATTGATTCAGAAGGCGCCCAAGCTGAAACGGGTCAGAAATGAACCGAAGCCTCCACCAGGGTCCAATAACAAACCTTTGTATTCTCCCAAAGACATTCGGGTCTTGATAGCCAATGCTGGGCCGCAACTCAGGGCGATGGTACTCCTGGCACTCAATTGTGGCTTTGGCCTCAAGGACCTGCACGACCTCAAATGGGAAGATATCGGGGGTAATCGAGTGACATTGCCGCGGAGCAAGACAGGGGTTTGCCAGACCTATCATCTATGGCCGGAGACAAAATTCTCACTTGAGCAGATTCGAGAAGCACACGCTGCTAAACTCGCCGAACGGTCGGACAAAGGGTGCTATCGAGACGAGCAAGGCCATGTATTTATGACGCGGTTTCGGAGAACATGGAGCAAAGACGCTATTTCCACAGAGTTCCGCAAGCTTTGCAGAAGAGCTGATGTACCATGCTACGGGATTTATAGGATGAGGCATTGTGCCTCGACGATGATGTCGATGGTTGCATCCCCTCATGTTCAAAGAAGATTCATGAGGCATAGTCAGCTTCAGCAGCAGGTTACATACACACATGTTCCCGACGCTGAGGTGGATATGGCGGTAGCCAAGGTGAGGGATAAACTGCTGGGTTCTGACAAATCCTGTGCAGACGTGGAGCTGCAAACAAAGTCAAGTTGTCGCACACCACTTGCTCCTGCCTTGGAGAGGTAAAACAGAGTGGCAGACCTGCTTCGTCAGCACGGGGCAGAAGGAAACCGCTGACATTGTCGGCGACGATGTAATCCCGGAAGTCGATAACGCCCTTACGCCGAGCTTCGACAAATACATTTATTGCCCCGCCAATCCGTAAACGCCGCCGACGCCGCAGGGAAGATGGCGGAGCTTACCTCGATGGCCACGCTGGCCTTGAATAATCCGGAATCCTTTTGCAACTCTATCTGCCCCAGGCAGGCAAGTTCCCGGCAGGATTACAGCACACCTCACACATTATATCCTCGTCTCATTCTTGAGAAGTATTACACTCTTTTGCCGCGAGAAGGTTTGGATCGACCCAGCCTGGGGTGCGCAACAAGTGCGCAACAACGACCTTCAGTTGGGCTACTATTACGCTTCGGTTGCCTTTCGGTCGGCATCATAAGTCTTTATTTGACAATCGTTAATCGTTTATTGACAAACACTTACAAACCCTCATTTCGCACTGTCGATCCGAAGGTTGAGGGTTCGAGCCCCTTCGGCCTCGTTCAAAGCCGCGTCACGGACCATCTAAGCTGTAGCACCTTGAAAAAAGCCGCTTTTACTTGCCATTTTCAACGTGGCCGTAATGCAGCAGAACAGCAATGAATCTAGAAGGACTGTAGCCAGCGGATGGTGAGGGCTTTAAGGTCGAGGTAGTCGATCCGTGCGTCGGGAACTGAGGGGGCGATGTCAAAAGGGGCAGGGGCGGGGGCCTCCATGAAGTGTTCGGCGAGGATGGCGTAGTCGTGGAGGTCGGTGTCGCCATCAGCGTCGAAGTCCCCGCTTCGGCCAGTCCACTCGAGTATGATGCCGTCTTTTGGCTGGAGTGTCACTGAAACAGCGGGCGAACCATCGTTGTAGCGAGCGGCGGAGCGGACATGGAGAGCGTCGGCGATGGTCGGCTTGGATTCGGTGCAGATAAGGCGGATAGATGCGTTGTCCTGGGGTGCGATGTTGACTTCTGCGATTAGGCGCCACTGGTCGCCGTCGGCGGTCTGGTCGATAATGGTGGAGGCAAGTACCACGTTTGCATCGGTGAGGACTTCGAAGAGTGCGTTGCTCGTCCAGGTGTTGGCATCGGTGGCTGCGGGAAACCATGCAGCGATGGTGTAAGTATCGGCCTGAGGGACATAGAGTGACCAGCGAGCCGTTGCGCCTGGTATCGAGGACTGGTGACAGGCAGCTCCCCAGTCATGATAGAAAGGTCCTGTGGCCATCCATTCGCCGCTGTCGTAGGCGGTTTGAGCGAAGCCGGTGTGTGAAAAGGCGACGTCGGCATCATCGAGGATGTATTCGTGGAGGGAGGCCTGGGTGCCGGTGAGTCGGCGGTATCCCGGTCCGACATTGATGGTCTGGTATTTGTCAGAAGCATTGAGTATGACCAGGCCCTTGTCAAAGTGTCGCTGCATCACGATTGGCGGAGCGAGATGGAGGTTGACGTCGTCGAGCCATAGAGTACCGGTCGTCTGTCCGAGCATGAATTGGATGCGGGATTCTGAGGTGTCTGTGTTGGCTGTGAAAATCGTCGAATACTGCTGCCAGTCCGTGGTGAGGTCGATTGTCTTGTAGAGGCCGTAGTTTTGCCAGTCAGGGGCCTGTTTTTGTGCGCTGAGCGTTATTGGGCGCGGTGAAAGCGCTTTTGCCCGGAAGGTGAGTTCGTAAGAGGTTCCTTCTGTGAATGCGATGTCACGCTGGTTGAGTTCGATATGCCAGTTCGTGCCGGACGTTGCTGTGACATCGATACGGGCTGAGGCAGAACCGACTGCGGCGGTGCACGGGTCCCGAGTGAATGTGGCGATGCAGCCGGCCGCGGAGTTGGACCAGAAGTTCCAAGGGCTGGTGGGCGCGCTTTCAAAGGATGGGTTGGGAAGCATGTTCTGTGCGGGCACAGCCAGAACATCGAGGAACCACGCGGGGCCGCGGGGCCGGCCGAGTGAGAAATCAAGCTCGTCGTACCACCAGTTGTTGCCATGCCATGTGTCACCAAACTCGTGGGCGAAGAAGCCGTCCTGCATGAAAGTTAAGGCGATGCCGAAGCGGACGTAAGGATAGTACGTACGGGCGAATTCCAGAGTCG
>CAYGVZ010000085.1:0-7743 GCA_964353475.1 uncultured Pirellulales bacterium
TCAGCCCAGACTTGTACAGCGGTGAATATCAGAACATTACTGGAGGGGATGGAATCGGAGACAACCCTTTCATTATTCCTCTACCATTCAATGTTAAGGATCGATATCCGTTCATGTTTGTGAGTGTGTGCAATGTCTCTCAGACCCCCCCAAAGGCAACGTACTGTGTACTGACACAGTCAGCGTCAACGCCACTATCACACACTTCAACCCACTAGAACAGGTTATTCTAAACTTCACTTGTTCCAATAGCAGCAAAACATGGACGACTTCCATCAACATGACTAATCTGGAAGACGACATCTGGAATGGCATTATACCGTCATTTCCAGTTGGCACAAACGTAACATACGCGATAATCGCTCGGGACAACGCAGGAAACTCGATCAACAGCAAGAACCAAGGATACGCATTCGACTATCCTATAGCTATTCAAGAGTTCCCAACAATTGCTCTTCTACCAATACTATTCATAGCAACACTATCTGCAGCGCTGGCTCTCAAAAGAAAACGCATAACCCGATTCCACTAATCGCAGGCACACGTCGATTTTTTCTTTTCATTTCTTCTTATATATTTTCATAATAAGAAATTCCTAAAAGATAAGAAACAAGAGGTAACAGGAACTAGATTGTTTCTCCAAAATTCACTGCTACGACTACCATGTCAAAAATATCCACGACTTCATCACCGTTGATGTCAGCTACTATATTCCAATTGGGGTCGCTTGGCATGGAACCGAAGGCAAGGGCAACTATCACGCAGTCAAAGATGTTAACGGTGCCATCATGGTTAATATCTCCTGGTATTTGCATGTTGTAAGGCTTCATCAATGGATAGTTGTCTGCGTTATTGCTGTCAATTATGTAAGGAGTATCACCTATTCCGTCACTATCACCGTCTGTTCCTGGATAATCGCTCCAATAGTTGCCGCCTGACGGGTATACATCATCCCAGATGTTTTGGCTGGAATCTTCGACATACACTTTTCGGGCATTTTCTACGAAGTCGTTGTGAATTATCATGTTGCCTGAAGAACCTGACACTAGAATTCCTATGCTATTGTCTGCCATATTGTTCTCGCTTATGCTGTTATTATCAGATAGGATATACAACATGATGCCATTTAGGATATTTGACGTGATGTCATTCCTGCTTATGCTGTTATTAGACGAGGAGAAGAGTCTGATGCCATCATAGATGTTTGCGGTTATGTTGTTTCCGCTTACGCGGTTATTGTTGGAAGAGGAAAAAAGCCAGATTCCGTAATAATTGCCATCCAAGTTGTTTTCGGCTATGTTGTTATCAGAGGAGGAAAAGAGCCTGATGGCTTCATAAACGGCTCCTGTTACGTTGTTGCCGATTATGCTGTTGTTGGAGGAAGACAAGAGCTTGATCCCACGCTGAAAGGTCTTGATCTGGGTATTCCGAATAGTCACATTTACTCTTCCGGACAAGTATATTCCTGCATATTCTGGTTGTCTTCCAGTTCCCAAACCATGAAGCACGTATCCGTCACCGTCAACGACTACGTTGTCTCTCTCCACCACGATCCCGTCAGCACTAACAAAAATGTCGCTAGTGAAGGTGTAGGTGACATTACCAGTATTGCGGATTGACGCATCAGACGGATCCACCGAACCATCAGCCCTGATGTAGATAGTACTCTCGCCTTTGACAGGACAAATGCTCAAAGATGCAACTGATCCACATATTAAAATCAGAGCTAGCAAGCAAAGAGATATCTTCAAATCTCTCCCACTAAGACCCTTGTTAAGTTTCATATTAGGATTTTGTAAGTAAGTTCTATTGCACTGAAAGACCAGACTTATAACGTAGATCTTCCCTCGCATGCGCTTTGATTTTCTAATTTCTAATTCTAAAATAGAAAAAATCTTAGAAATTCTAATTCTTCTCTCCGCTTGGAAATTAGAAAATAGAAAGAGTATTGTTACCTTGAAAATTGATAGCACATACAATGATCATGCTGTCAAGTGATATGCAACAGAGAGACTTCAGGGAACTAATAGGTTGGAAAGAGGTTGGCAGCAGCGCACGCTATGTATATTTAAGGTACTTTTTCTTGTGGACACAGAATATTTTGTCTTCCTTCACCCATCTTTTCTTCTCATTTTCTATGAATTCTCTTATTCCATTGTCTTTAATGAAGTTTAAATTCTCAATCATGCTCATTCCGTATTTGGTACGGTATCTTTTATCAATATTCTTTAATCTTTGGCAAGGGAATTTTACGCATTTTTCTGAACAGTACTTCCGATTACTATTTCTTAGTGCTTCACAGTTTTTGATGATGCATCTTACACGATAATTGGACTTGTTTTCATCGCGAGCCCTGCAGCCAGGACATATTCTTTTTTCACTGAGATAAGCACTGCACAGATTGCAATTCATACCACAAGGCGCTATCAACTTGGGATTCAGCCCGCGCGGTCCCAGCAAACTCGTGTCTATTGATTTTCCCCTCACTTTGTCTGCAAATAGTTGCTTACCCAGCTTGTTGTTTGCGCCATCAGATAAAGCTTGGTCATCAGCTTGCTGTAGAGTTTTGGTTGGTTGGGTAAAACTTTACCCCAACCAACAACGACTGAATGTCACTTCTTTCGCATTCTGACTAGGTAGGTGAGATTCATCACTAGCGACAGCCCAACAAGAACTCCTTCCACAAAATCTGTTATCGAGAATCCTGAATATTCAAAATGCAAAAAGCGACCTATCAGAATTCCTAGAGCAATAGATATCATGCCTATCGCCAATATGCTTTCGTCTCTGAGCTGCATTCCATTCACTCTGTCCACAAAAACGTTAGCACTATTCGGGATAAGACTTTACCCCCAACCAACCAAAAACGACGACGTTGCGGAAAAGTTATAGCCGAGCCCCAAGATAGACTAGCCAGAATTATGGAAACGGGAAAGGGGTGATAGTCAAGTTGAAAGAGTATGAATGCGTGGAAGTCAAACACCATAAAGATGTCGGAAGGACAATTAAGGAATGGCAAAAGAATGGATGGCGTCTACACACCTACCAAGCAACAGGAAATGTTGGTCCTGCATCTGCCTTCGTCAATCATTACTTGCTGTTTGAGAAAGACGAGTAAACAAGACAAGCTCAATAGTTCATAAATCAATCGGTCAACGACAATAGAACAGACTTCTATCCGTCTTTTCAAGAATGTTCAATCAATTGATTAATTAGCGCCAAAAGAAATCTGATAAACTATCTCGTAGTTCGGGAGATATCTCCACTTTTCTCATCGTGCACTGTTGACAAAGCACCAGACTTATAACATAGAGCTTCCCCTCGCATGGCCTCGGACGCGAATGCAAATGCCAAACAAGAGAAATGTTGTCTTATATTTGGATAGAGAACTAGTCGAAAAGTCTCGTGAGTTAGGCTTCAATCTTTCAAAAACGTTTGAAAACCACTTAAAACAGCTAACCACACAATTCTCAAGCGTAAATCAAGCAAACAACGTCAATTCTCTCGTTTGGTGCGGTCGCCGGGATTTGAACCCGGGATCGCAAGCTTGGAAGGCTCTGCCCAATGAAAGGCAGATTGATTGGAGTCAGTTTTTAGATTGGATGTTGAAGGATCATAATCGTAATCACAGCAGAAACATGCTCAACTACGCTAAGAAGTTTCAACACTGTCTTCTGCTTCGTGACTTGAGGGAGGTGCAAGATTTGAAAGAGACAGTTCGGCCAAACGTTTTGAAAGCGCTTTCAGCTCTAGCCAGATTTCTGGGCGCACATGAAGATTTCAAGCAGTTAGTCAAGAACTTCAGTCTCAGTTGGAGAGGAAAATGTGCAGAAGACTTGATTGTTGAACGAATGACTAGAGTTGAGAATCCAGACGCGATTTTTCAGTGGATCAGAAAGGTGAAGGAAGCTAGGCCTGACTTGTCAGAGTTCGTTGAGTTCATGGCTGTGACAGGATTGAGACTGGTTGAAGCTGTCAACAGCTACAACCTGATTGTCCAGCTTTCGAAGGAAGATAAGCTTGACAGCTACTACAATCGGAAGAATGGAACGCTTGAGCATTTCAGATTCAAAGAAGTATTTTTCAGAAGAAGCAAGAAAGCTTTCTTGAGCTTCATTTCAGAAGATCTCATCCAGAAGATATGTGGGAAGAAGCTTTTGACTAGTCCTGTTGCAGTGCAGAATCTTGTAAGAAAGAAAGGTCTCAGAGTACATTTTGCTGACATAAGAGAGGCACATGCAACATTAATGATTAAACACTTGAAGGATAATGAAATTGACTTTCTGCATGGAAGAGTCACTAGCAACGTGTTTATGAGGAACTACTTCAATCCTGCATTGATAGTCGATCTGAAGACGAGAGCACAAAGAGCCGCGACAGACATTCAGAAATTAATCGTATTGTAGCATCGTAGAGGTTACTTGGTTCTGCTCGGAAATGATGAGACTGAGAGTGTCTGAAACACATGTTGATGCATTCTGCGGAAGAGAACCCAAGACTGTGCTGGCGAGGCATTTCACTGATTACTCACCTGAGAAACTAGAAGAGATTTATGAAGGAACGCAACTGAAAGCACTATAGGCATTCATGATACGTTTGCTTGACTATGCTGAACTCAAAAGAAAAAGCGGAGTTCTCGGAGAGTGTCTGTCTACGAGTTGTAGTATTGCAGGCATTTGACTATGTCAAATACGTCTATTGTGGAGTCTGGCTTGAAATCCATGATTGGGTTCCATTTGCTTTCTCCAGCTTGCGTTCCAAAGAAGAAAGCTAATGCTGCAATGTCAAAGATGTCGCAATGTCCATCGCCAGTCACGTCGCCAGGGCAGTCGTGGGCTCGAACTAAAGTGATATTCACGTAGTTGTCTGGATTGTCCTCTACGTTTCCTGCGTTGTCAATGCTTCTATAAAGAAGTGTATACTCGCCATTGTTGTACTGGCTTAGATTGAAAGGTCCTGCATAGTCTACCCAAAGGGTGTCAATTGTCGAGTTGTAGATTCTGAATTCTGTTCTATTAACCCCTGAAGCATCATCGGTTGCACTGAGCGTAAAGGTTGTGGCTGGCGTGACGTAGAATGTTTTAGAAATGTATTTTGGTTCACCAATTTCAAGCGTTGTTACGGGTGGAAGACTTTCTATGCCTTCTGGCTGTTCAGTATAAATGTCGAGTGGGCCTACAATCGCAGTGACTATGACGTCTGAGCCATGTATTTGAGCTGGTTTGATGTATCCTGTATATTCAAACGTGTCAGTCACATCTTCCCCATAGTTCCCTTGGATAGTTAATGTGTAAGGCCCTTCTGAGACCCCAATCAGTTCGAGTTTATAAGTGCCTGCCTTAGGGTTGATGATTACAATGTATTGAGGTTCAGAGAATGGTCCTGAGTAGACTGCTGTTGGAACTTGGTTTTCTCCTAAACCGGTCATGTTGTTGTATCCAACGAGGTTGCCTTCTGGATCTATGACTCTGATTAGACAGTTCGACCTTAGGCTGAAGGTGAGGTATGATAGGCGTTGAACTGGCTGGGCTACGGCTCTTGTTTGTAACGATAGTATAGCGTAAGCTGTTGTCAGGTCTGGATCAAAGTTCTCAACCGGTGTTGACCAGTATCCTTGACCAGAACTAGCGTTTATCTGCATTCCAATTATCTTGCCATATAGCTCCTGATACCAATCATGTCCGTCGATTGTAGGTTGTCCATACATCGTGCGAGCCTTAGACATTGAGAGGTAGTAGTAGTACGGCCAGTTCCATTCGTAGCCAGGGTTAGTATCCCACGTATAATGATTTTTGACCCAGTTCATAGCTGCTATTACTCTTGCGTCAGTTTTTGGAACTCCAGAAAGTAGCAATCCCCAAATGCCTGCACCCGTCATACTCCCATATGAAGTTTGGCCTCCAGCCAAACTTGTGCCCGGATAATACATGAAGCCACCATCATAGCCGCCATAAAAGTTGTATGGCTGCACCGTATATTCGCTGCCCCCAATGTTCAATGTTATTGGGAAGTTGATGTTTTGAGTTCTATGAAGGAAAACTTGCACTTTTGTCCATAACGGGTTATCTTTCGGAAGGCCAGCGGCGTCCAGTGCCAGTAAGGCAAATTGTGTGTTTGAAAGGTCGGGTCTTACATTCCATCCGTATCCAAATCCACCGTAGAACCAGTTGTCTTTGTTAGTGCTTCCCCATATGCAGCTTTCGTCCCATTGAGAATTAACCAGCCAATCTCGCGCCGAATTAATTCTTGCTTGATAGGCACTGTTATGCGTCGCCGCCAAAGCGACCAGTGCCAGTGAGGTTTCATAGGTTGCATAGCTGTTGTAGATTGATCCATCACTGTGAGCATTTGACAACAAATATTGGATGGCTTTCTGAATTGTGAGGTCACTTACGTCAAGACCAGCATTCAGAAAAGTCAAGGCACAAAGAGCGGTAACTCCTACATTGCCATCCCAAGAACCGTCACTATTTTGCCTGGTGCGAAGCCAAGCCAAACCTTTTTGGATGGGTTCTTGAGAAGGGGCAGTGGTGTATTTTATCGCTTCTAGTTCCATGTCGGAATCCGCCAGTTCGCCAAATGTTGCTGCGATATTTAGGTTGTAAAGGTCTTCGCTTGGCATTATTGGGGGCGTAATTTTTAGCGTATATGTCCCGAAAAGCTGATTCCATGGATCAATGAGTTCACAAGTAGCTGGTTGGTTGCCGATTTCTATGAAGAAGGTGGGTGTCGTGAAAGGTTTTAGCCATCGTGGGATCCATTCTACTGAGACGAGTATCTCATTAGGATTG
The DNA here is from genome assembly GCA_964353475.1 of uncultured Pirellulales bacterium. Taxonomy (GTDB): domain Bacteria; phylum Planctomycetota; class Phycisphaerae; order Sedimentisphaerales; family Anaerobacaceae; genus CAYGVZ01. The sequence continues at coordinate 6,792 of CAYGVZ010000085.1, forward strand.
CTGGGGTCACCAGCCATGGCAGGTTTGGAAAATGTGGGTGTCAAAATAGACAGCTTGTAAACATAAAAAATCTCCTCCCAATCCAAATTGTCAGTGTATTTTTCCGCTGGGGGGAAGTCCTTCCAGCAATTTACAGCTATCTGATAGGGCCCATCTGGTGCATCCTCTGGTAAAGTCCACTTAACAGAAAAAGCTGTACTCTCACCTGGACCAAGATTGGCAGACAATGGAGATACACTTATCCAGACATCATATTTGTGGGATTCCCCGCTTGGATCCTTAAAACTAGCACTCAGCCAGAGAGTCGATGCTTCTTGTCTTCTGTTTTCCACATCTACTATTACTTCGCTTGTTTCGCCACCTCGATAAAAGAACTTACTTGAAGTTGCTGAGATAAGAAAATCAAAAGATGGTCCCTGCAATACATATATCGCTGCACTCTTCACAAGACTTGCTGCCTTTTCCATGCACCAACCAATATCATCATCGGACATCATCCAATACAAAGTTTCCCCTGAAACGTCTCCAATCCATTTCCCATCCTGCCTTGTGTAGCCGAACCCGGACGAGAGGGATGAAAATCTAGTCCATACCTCATCCGCTGCTGCCTGAACTTTCTGTTGCAGATCTAGTGCGCTTCCTATTGGTACTTTCGCGGCGCTAATCACACGTGAGTGCCACTTTTTGTCGGCATAATTATCGATTATAGGATCGATTGATACGTAGGCTGTATATATTTCGAAATCGGGAGCGGCACCAATTCCTGAGCCTAAATCCTGGAAGGGAAACACGTGCGGCGGGCAAACGCTGTCTTGAATGAAATGAATGGCATACCCTAAGCATTTTAGGGCTTCGGGCACATTATCATTTGTGTAGTATGAACGTGCCAATTGAATGTAGTGATATGCTCCGTCTTCTGCACCGCCATATGTGCCTTCCTTTTTGCACTTGC
>CAYGVZ010000085.1:7753-10233 GCA_964353475.1 uncultured Pirellulales bacterium
CAACTCGTCCAATCCTCCATGATAGGCATGTAACTTATCCTGGTAGAAATCCACTCTATGATGATAGTCCGTGTAGATCTCTTTGCAAGCGTAATTATAAGAGATCTCTGTTCTATCTGAATCACTCCACCCGGTTCCCTCAAGAGCGTCGTAGGCCATTCTCCCATGTAGGGGTGATGGCAGTGATGATGCCCACCCCATGACCCTTGGGGTAAATATCGAAAACATTGAAACACAAAGAATTCCAATAATAGCTAGGGACAGTATTCTCTTCATTTTCTTTTCTCCTCTTCTAATGCTTCAGTTATCTCATGCAGTCGATATAAATGGCTTGTGAAAGTGCGTTCTATGCATTGAAGAAAAGCTGTCAGAAATAGCAAAGTATCAAATGCAATATATTCTCAACAATTTGATGAAAAGGCGTTTTTTGACGAAGCTCCGATATGTCAGAATTATCTCAAGCAGTATCGTTCGATTCAAACAACTCCTGATTCGAAGACGTAGAACTGCCAAGTTACGAACAAAAATCGAAGACAATCCATCACTTTTCAGAGGGTCCATGGAACGTCTTCATCGAAGCCGTGTGTTGTTTGTTGTTGATTTTTCACGCTATTCCTTGCTTTTGCTAATCTGAAATGCTTGCTTGATCAAGTTGATTGCGTAGTCTAATTGGTTCCTGTTGGTTATCTTGAACTGGCTTCCGCAGTCAAAAAACATGATTTTTCGCACTCCTCCTACACTCCATTTTTGAGGATCTTTGAAGGTTGCCAGATCTACACCTATTCTGGCTATTATTGTATTGTCGGCTATTTCCAGGATTGCAAAGCAAGATTCCAACGAATGCTTGCCTTTGTAATAGGCTTTGCGTGTTCTCTGTATGGTGCTGATTTTTCCCAGTCCAAATATGCGTTCTTCAAGTTCTTTGACGATATCTCTTAGATCATTACTGGACTTGGCCAACTTCGTCTCCCAGTTTTCGTAGGAAGGTCCAGGTTCTGCAGCCTGACAGACTGGCTCAAACAGATGCGCACGGATATTTTGGTCATCTTCTCTTACAAATGTCTTGAATTCCACTATGTCAGGTTGATATCTCAAGGAGAAACAAGCCTCTTCCAACTCAGCACTTTGCTCGTCAATGATAATCACTATTCTTGGAGGCTCTGCAAGCAGTTTAGACAGAAAGCGATAGATGTCGGTCGAGCCTACTGTTTTCTGAATTTGCTCCCTCAAGTTGTTGTCTCTGTCGATCTGATCATACAGCATGTCTATGATTTGGCTTCTTGCATTCTGATTTGCGATGCCATTGATGAATTTCGTGAGCTGCCTCACAACATGATCATATATTGGATGAGTTGCCAGCTCGTTCTCAACTACATACAATCTATGAGGCTGAGAAAGAGTGATCACGTAGGCATCAGGAATGGAGCCAATTCCCGAAGCTGTTTTCAGAATGCGCTTAACGTCAAAATAGATGGAATCTTCTCCGAAAATCTCTTTAGAACACGCTTTCACCAATGGGTGAAACTCTTTCTCCTCATCCTTCGGGTGCCACAGCCTATATTTCACACCATTAACAGTGAGCATCTGTACCAACAAAATACTACTTATGCGATAGGTATTTAACAGTTAAAAACGCAAAACAACATGCGCGCGCCTACCATTATTCATGTGAGATCCGTAGATCGTGAAGTATTGCCCATATGTAAGCTGGCCCTCTAACAAGATCGTTGATCTCCCCAGGACCCCCAATAGGAACCAGTTCGTATGCCTTGGCGAAATCTTTCTTGGAAATGCTGTATTCTGTTCGACTTGGACATAACGAATCGCCTCTGAGTTCGTAGGTGAAAGGCAAGTTGGTGATTGTCCTGAACTCTTTACCTTCAGAGGCGGTTATTCTCTTCCAAACTTGTTCAAAAGAAGGCTTAAGCATTTCTTCACCTTCATCAACATGTATTCTCTAGGCGGCTTAAGTGTATGCTGTACCATGCTAATTGCCTGCCAATGCCCAAATTCTTCAACGGCACTTCACATTTGATTTCCATCTTTTCCAGCATCGGAATCAAGTATTGCCTGTACCTCTTTCCAGCATGAAAGTAGATCCTGTCAAAATCGTGAAGATTCAGTTCCTTTTTCATTTGGTCGAAGACCTTGTTTGACCATTCTTTCACTTGTTCAACTGACAGGTCATTGAGGAACATATCATAAGGGTCTATCTCTTCGTCGGGAAGAAGCAGGCCATATTTGCCGCTAAGGATTGCAACAGCATCATAGCTCTTGGAAGCGTACTCGAAAGCCTTTTTGAACAGAGTTGATGGAGAACACAGTTGAGAGGCCTTGCACCGATGGTCTCGCTTCTTCTTGGCACAAGAAACAAGTCCCAGACTCTTCAAGTACCTCGCCTCCATACAACAGTGTTTTCCTTGAAGATTATTCCTTTGGTTTTGTCACACAAATCTTCAACGGGACATTTTCCACAATTT
>CAYGVZ010000086.1:0-9271 GCA_964353475.1 uncultured Pirellulales bacterium
CGGACAAACTTCCACCGAAACCGGCATGCTAAACAGTGCTCAAGGTCATTGCATAAAGCTGGATGTGACTTCCGTGGCTTCCGGAAGAGTCGGCGTGGCGAATCTGGGTTACTGGGGGATTGCGTTAAGAAATGGCACCACTTACAAAGTAAGTTTTTGGGCCAAGAAAGGCCCAGCGTTTGGAGGCACGATAAGGGCAACGTTAGAAAGCAACGGCGGCACGGTTTACGCAGAGTCGGAAGATTTCAAACCGACCGCGGATTGGCAGCATTTTACCTGCGACCTTACCACCCGCGGCGCTTCAAACGTAACAGGGGCCAACAGCTTCGTGCTTTACGCATCGGCGACGGGAGATGTCTACTTCGACGTGGTTACAGTGATGCCGCCCACGTGGAAGAACCGGCCAAACGGCTTGCGGCCTGATTTGGCCGAAAGGTTGGCGGCCCTGAAACTGAAGTACATACAATTCCCGGGTGGCTGCACAGCCGAGTCGGCCGGGATGGATGTTTGTTGGAATTGGAAGAACTCCATCGGACCTATCGAGCAAAGACCCGGATCCACACGGAACAGATGGGGATATAAAAACGACCTGTATTTTGGTCTGGATGAGTATTTCCAGTTGTGTGAAGACCTGGGGGCTGAACCGGTTTATGTCACCTCAGCCGGGATTAGCGAGAATCCCCGCGATAGGGAATGGTACGGCGTCTGCCCGCTCGACCAGATGCAGCCAATCATCAGCGACATCCTGGACTTGCTCGAGTACTGCAATGGGTCTGCCTCAACCGAATGGGGAGCGAAGCGCGCTGCCAATGGCCATCCGTCGCCATACAACCTGAAGTACATCGAAATAGGCAACGAAAATGGCTGGCAGACGATCAAAGAATATATCCCCCGCTATTCGATGATTCGGGACGCCATACGGGCCCGCTATCCTGATATGAAGATAATGTTCAATACTACGCGTGTGCCTTCGACCGCGGATGAACATTTTCTGGACTTCGCTGATGACCATTATTACGAAAAAGACCTCTCGTACCTGTACAACAAATATGACAGCATAAACCCGGTTTGCAAAAAAGTATGTGTGGCCGAATATGCATCATCCATTAAAGGCAATGGAGGGAATGTGATTGGTAATTTTGGCGATGCGCTGGGCGACGCCGTGTTCATGCTCGGATGCGAAAAAGATTCCGAAAGAATGTGGTGGACCGGATATGGCAACTACGCCGGGCTTGTTGGTCATGGTAATTTTGGGCCCTGCATTGTTTGGAATGATGCGGTTGGCAACTTCGCCACACCATCCTACTACATGCAGAAAATGCTGTTTACCGATAATGCGGGAACCCGGGTTCTGCCGTTTACGCAAAATACAGTCCACTGTTTCTGGTCTGCATCTATTGACACTGAAGGCGGTAAAAATGACGTTCTTTTGAAGGTGGCAAACAAATCAGGCGATCCCGAACGTGTTAATGTGACTCTCAGCGGCGCCGGTAATGTTGATTCTGTCGGGCATTCCACCGTATTATCAGGCACCCCGGATGCAGAAAATTCTTTGGCGGACCCAAGCCGTGTGGTCCCGTCATCAGGCACTTTTGCCGCCGGTGCGAATTTTGAATACGTTTTTCCTGCCTATTCTATTACGGTGCTAAGGGTGGGACTATCGAGATAGGATAGTGAAAGGAGTAATCGTATGTGTTTCAGAACCATAGCGGTGTTATGTGTGCTGGCTGTCGGCGGTGTTGGGCGTGGCGCGACGGGCGAGGACTGCTACTTCAAGGAAAAAAGTAACGCGTGGGTCGTGGGCAACTCGAAGGTCGAAATTCGGATAGACATAGGGAACGGCGCGATAACGGGCCTGCTGAACAAAGCGTCGGGCGTGGAATATATCGGCAAGGGGACACACGAGGCATTTGTGCTCGTGTACTCAACGTGGGCGGTTCACGGGGCGGACCCAAACGATTTGTGGAGCGCGGCGTGGGGGATGCCGGTTCACGGCAGTACGCAAAAGGTGGCGTTTAAGCAGTTCGACCTTACCGCCAACGGCGCCCGGCTGGAAATTGGATACGACCGGCTCAATCTCGAACGCAGAACCATCAACGTGGCCGTGAAATACTCCATCGAGCTGAAATCCGGCGACGAAGAAACAAAGTGGCGCCTCTCAATCCAGAACAATGACGAGGGTATTGTTCGTGAGGCGCATTTTCCGTTTGCATGCGGGCTAAGCAAACAGGACTGGCTCATAATGCCGAATCACTCGGGGCAGCGAATCGTGGACCCGATAGAAAAGCTGTCGGATGAGATGCCGGTAATATGGCTGGAGTATCCCGGCCGGGGGTCAATGCAGTGGTTCGAGTATTACTCGCCCAAGGTGGGACTCTACATGGCGTCATACGACAAAGGGCTGGAGTACACGCAACTATGCTTCGGGAGGGCCGCTGACAGAGATGCCGGAATGTGGATTGTTAAATATCCCTTCGCTGCCAAGGGGACAGCGTGGCAGTCGCCGGATCTGGCGGTCGGGATTCACGCGGGCGACTGGCACTGGGGAGCAGACAGGTATAGGACGTGGCTTGCGACGTGGACCAAGCCGCCCGAAGTAGCAAAGAGCGTCGCTGAAATGGTGAGTGGAGGCGGCGGTCTGTACATAAAGGATATGAATGGACATACGCGGAATACCTACGAGGACATCGTCAGCACGGCGGAGAAGCTGCCCGCCGGTGCAATGACGATGCTGGTCGGCTGGTTCTATAACGGCCACGACACATATTATCCCGAATATATCCCCATCCCGGACCTTGGCGGGACCGAGGTGTTCCTCAGTGCAATCGACAAGGTCCACGCGATGTGGAGAAGAGTCGGCGCATACGTGAACGGACGGTTAGCGAACATCGAAACTGAAACATATGAGAAGAATGGCAAACGGTGGTCGGTTCTCACGAAAGCACCCCAGCTTGGCGTCAACCGCATTGAATTCGCCGAGCTTCACGAAAACTGGAACGATGAGTGGGACAAACACAAACGTGGCGAAGGATGGTTTGCGGTAATGTGCCCCACCGCAAAGGGATGGCAGGACCACATTGTGGGCGAGTGTGTGCGGATCACGAAAGACTATCATATTGACGGGATTTTCCTCGACCAGCCCGGCTCGTACTATGCTGAGCTTTGCTACAGTCCCTGGCACGGACACAGCACGCCGGCGACGGCATGGGGACAGGGTTATCTTGAGATTTTCAGACGCATACGTGAGGAGATGCGGAAGATGAACCCGAATTCCGTTCTGTGGACGGAAGGCATGAACGACGCTTATGCACAGTATATGGATTACGGCCTGGACAAGAATCCCGTGTGGGAGCCGATGCGGACGCACCCGCAGGCGGAGACGTTTGTTGAGATGTGGCGGTACACGATGCCGATGTCGCCTATCACAAACGGCCCTGGGACATATTCGCTGCCTGCCTCGAAGGATAGGGTCTACGGCGAAAACTATAAGTTTGTTACAGGCGTTCGAGGAATCAGGCCTCTGCGGGATGATGCAGACGGCATATCGCAGGAAGACATCGCAAAGAACAAGGCGGTTGTGGAAAAGATTTCGCGTCTGTGGGCGAAGGGCAGCGAGTTTTTCTTCCGCGGTCGGTTCATCGACGACGTCGGCCTGAAGGTGTCCAACCCGTCTGTTTTTGCACGGGCATACCACAGCGAAAAGGGCGTTGCCGTCGCGCTGTGGAACACAAGCGCAGAGGCCGCGACCTGCGACGTAACGATTGACCTCGAAGCCACCGGCCGGCTGGAAGGCAAAATCAGCGAAGTGGTATCGCTGAACACTGACCAGCCACTCCCTCATCAGGTAAAAGGGAGCACCGTCACAGCGCAAGTCAGAGAACTGCCGCACGATATCGACGCAATAGTCATCACAACTCAGTGAGACCGGAGGGAACAGAAAGGAGAAATTACCGTGGGAATCAGGATACCCTTGATTGTCATAGTGCTTCAGATTGCCGCGAACGCCTTTGCCGAGGACGCCTCACCCAATGTCACCGCTTATTCGCGCAATACCGCCGAAGTCGAAGGCAAGGCCGAGACGATTATCAATATGCACTCGCGGATGGGAATCAGGGTCGAGTATGTGCTAGACAGGCAAAAGCTGTCCCTGTGGATTTCGCCGCAGGCGGAGAAGGAAATCAGCCACTTCTACCGCAATTTCTCAAATCGGGACGACCACACATCGATATTCGACGCGATATCGCTGCCAACACTCAATCTGGCCGATTTCGTAAGGTGCGATTATGACGCTTTCCACAGCACCCTGCGTTTCAAGAACCAGACAATGCATATCGCAGTCACGTTCGACGAGCCGGTTGTTTTGGTCTGGTTTGAAAAGCCGGAAATGGTTGACATCAAATCGGATAAGCAGGATTCGGTTTTCAAGCGAACAAATAATGCGTTTATGGTCGGGCACCCGGACCGCGGATTGGATTTTCGGTTCATAGCCCGAATGGGCAGGGGCGGCGGCACGTTCCTGCATCAGCCCGATATCGAAAAGGGTCGAAGCACGCACGCCCGTGCACGGCTGGAGGCAGGCCAGACGCTTTTTCTTTGGGGCGAGCTTGCTAAGGAAGACATCGCAGGCCGCAGCGATGCAATGGCCGAACGCAGTATCGCCGACATCCTTGCCGACACCGAGGAGAAGGTTGCAGCCGCCCTGGCAAACGGCGTAATAGTCGTAAAGGCAAATCCTGACCATCAGCGTTTGCTGGATACCAACCGCAGAGTGCTGCTCGCCGGACAAGACGCCTCCGGCTCAATCAGGGCAGCAATGAAATACATCTATTATATGCAGTGGAACCGCGACGAGGCCCACACGTGCGTCAACTATTGCTACGCGGGCGACCCGGAGCCGTCGCACCTTCTGAACCGCTTCATTCTTTCCAATCCGAGCGTGAGCACCACGGAGCCAAAGGGGTACTATTTCGGAATGCTTACGGGGCCGACAATCAACAAGACGGAAGAGGACGGCCTGTTCTTCGCGGTCTGGAACGCCTTCGCTTATTGGACACAGACCGGCGATGACACCTACATCAAGGGCAAGTACCTGCGAACTATGGAAGAAGCTCTCGACTGGCTGGAGAGATATTCCTATGACCCGAATATGGGTCTGATGGCCCGCTACCACGCCTGCGAAACGCCGCTCGACCATAGCCGCGGCTGGGAATTCGACGGCGCAGTGGGCTATCCCGTCGTCGAGCCGACGCACATTCAGTACGATGGAAAGAACATCGTGAAGGCATACGACATCTACATAAACAACCTCACCTACGCGACCTATGTGATGCTGTCGGCAATGACGTCGGGCAGCAAGGCCGACGGCTACATGGCAAAGGCCGAAAAACTGGCTGAGAAGATGCGAGCTTTCTATAAGAATGGGCAGGTGCTGCCAGAGTATGGCTTCCTGCGAACGGAGTCGGGAGAATCAGCGATGGCGCGTCCATACGGTCTTGATATCGACGATTATATGTGGGCGCTGTGTTTGCCGCCGTTTTATGCAGAGGATGGAGAGCGGCTGCTTGCTGCAAGACGAGCGATCTTGGACAAGATTACGGAAGGCAGCCGCTTCATGATGTCGTACTTTGCGGCAATTCGGGTTAATGACAGCGAAGTCGTCGGTGAGGATATACTGCTGGAACGGATTGCGCAGGTGATACCAGAGTCCGTTCGGCCGGGCAAATACCTGCCGATGCCCTATACGACAGTCGAGATGACTCGTATGCCGGACGGCGACCAGTACCACGACGTCCGACCATATTACCTTGGCGCGGGTACCTGGTATGGAGCAGTCGCGGGCTTGGCTCTGCAAAGATTACCGTTCGGAATATCGGTGCGGGCAACAAGAGAACTTGAAGGACTGAAGAATTACGCATACAAGAAGTCGCTCATTGATGTCAACCTGACCGGCGAGGGACCGATTAAGCAAGTTTTAATAAACGGTAAAGAGCTGCGATTCTCATACCAGGTCCCCGAGGATTTGTTGACGCGGGGCAAGAACCACATCGACGTACAGAAGGGCATTGGTGAACGGGGAGAACCTGTGCTGATATATTCCACGCTGCTGCTGCGGTCGGTCAAGGCACAAGATAGTAACGTGGAGTACGTCATGGATGCTTTCGGGAAGAATGTGCTGCGATTCAAACGCCTCACGGGAAAGTTGGAAGTCCGCGATGAAAAGGGCGCTATCATTGAGCATACGCAGTCCAGCTTCGACAAGCTCACCCAAATTGAGTTCAAAGGCCGCTTTCGGGCCAAAATCCTGTTATCGCTGTGAAAATCCGTCAACCCTGTTGCTGTATTGGACGCAGGTGTTGATGGTAATGCCGATTGGAAAATGACGGATGAGAACCTTTCAGAAGTACGGAGTCAGAATTATGCACACAAAGAACTTTACGTCGATGGCTGTTGTAGTCGCGATAATAACGGCACTGTTTTCTACCGCCTCAAGAAGCGGCGCAGCCGATGGCAACGCCCCTGCCGCCCAGCAGCTGCTTGTCGGCTGGGCCGAGACAGATATCACGCCGCCGAAGCCGGTAGCGCTAATAGGGCAGTTGTACAAACGCATCTCGACGGGTGTACGTGACCCTCTTACCACCACTGTGCTGGCCCTGGAAACTCGCAGCGATGGCGGCGACAAGGAGCAGGCCATTATGGTGTCGTGCGATTTGCTGTTCATCCAGGCCACAGTCCAACAGCGCCTGCAGGAGATGGTCAAAACGCAACTGCCGGATTTCGATTCACACAAGCTTTTTCTCAACGCTACACACACCCACACGGGTCCGGGGCTCATCGACACCACATTCAAGGGCCTTTACGACGTGAACGACGACGCCAATGTTATGAAGGCATCCGAATACGCGGATTTCTTCCTGGGCCGCGTGTCAAAGGCCGTCGTCAATGCCTGGCAAAACCGAAAGCCCGGCGGCTTGAGTTGGGCACTCGGCTATGCGGCAGTCGGTTTTAACCGCCGCGTCCACTATCTCGACGGCTCCACCGTGATGTACGGCGACACCAATTCAGAGAACTTCTCCAGTATCGAGGGCTACACGGACCACGCCGTGAAACTCTTGTTCTTCTGGGATCCGGAGTTGAAGCTTACCGGCATGGTCATCAACGTGACCTGCCCCTCACAGGAAACGGAACACCTCAGTGAGATATCTGCCGATTTCTGGCACGATGCGCGCACCGAACTCCGCCGGCAGTATGGCAAAGGCATCTTCATTTTTCCACAAACGGGCGCCGCTGGCGACCAGTCGCCTCACCTCGTCTATCGTAAGCAGGCCGAGCAAGTAATGGACTTGCGGCGAGGTCTCTCGAGACGCGCGGAAATGGCCCGCCGCATCGTCAACGCCGTGGACGAGGTGCTGCCGATTTCCAAGGGCGATATCAGGAACCGCCTGCTCCTGCGGCACACGGTGGCACTCATCGACCTCCCCGTTCGTGAGCCGCCCGCAGAACCATTCTACGAAACCGATTCAGTTCGCCCGATGGAACTGCACGTTTTACGCATCGGCGACGCCGCTATCGCAACAAACCCGTTTGAGCTCTATCTCGACTATGGCACCCGCATCGAGGCCAGAAGCCACGCTGTGCTGACACTGTGCGTCGAGAATTGTTGCGCCAACAGCGGCTATCTGCCGACCGAGGCGGCCGTGAGAGGCGGCGGGTACAGTGCCGAAAATTTCATCGTGGGACCCGAAGGCGGGCGCATGCTGGTAGAAGAGACCCTGAAACGAATCAACTTATTATTCCCTTGAACTTCAACCAACAACCGAAGAAGAGGCGACCGCGCGGAAGGACAGAGTCGGACTGAATGCCGAATTATCTTGTCCACATTTTTGGATACGCTTGTCTTCCAAAGTGAGATATAGATATGTCTGAGCATTAATACTTGCTTTAGTTACCTTGATCAATGGGGGGCGGGACTCGCACCCATTGAGGCAACTCCCGCCTTTTTTGACCTGTAATCCGTGACAGTTGTACGCAGGGAATTGACTCGCTTATGGGTTTTAACTATAGTAACATTCGTTATTGAGACAACGGTTCGGGTAAGAATAATTTTCGCTGAACAAGCTTGGCCTACACGGCCTCAGCTCTACCCACAAATCCTTCGATTCCATCAGATTCTTCAAGTTCTCCAGAAATGTCTTGTCCTTTTCGGTTAGCTTCATGTTTCATCACCATGACCTCTTGCCTCGCAGGCAAGTGATCTTGAGATTACGATAACACAGCTGCAACCCACAAACGCATAATTATGAGGTTAAAGCTGTGCCAGGTTTTGGAGTAAGGCCGCTTGCATAAATCGCAGGCAAAGTGCAACGCAGATTTGCGAGCAGACTGTAATATCCCTGGGCAAAGAACAGTCCTCTATATGAAGGGAGAATATAATTGACATCAGACACGGTCTGCAGAAAGCGGCCTATCGAGGGTTTGTAGTAGCGAGCACGGTAGTAATAGAGGCCGCTTTCGGAGTCCCACTCTCTTGCCGTGAAGCGGTAAGGGTTGCCGACGCTGCTGCCGCCGGTCGTATTGCCGAACTCGTCATAAGTGTATTGCTCGACGATTTGCCCGTTATTATTTGAAAGAGCCACGATGGAACCAAGTCCATCCTGGTGATAATAGTACCTGTTCCCGCTTGCGTCAATTATACAGACCGGGTTGTCAATCCCGGAGCGATAAACGCGGTCCCAACCAGAACCATCACACTTCTTGATGCAGAATCGTGGTAATCCACGACCATAGTAAGTCTGCCACAATCGCCATTATGGTGCTTGCGCAGGGGATAATGACAATGTCCACATTGTACCCGTAGGTTTTGAACTGCGGTAAGAGTCGTGCAATATCAAGTCCAAACCACGGCAGCAGCCACATTACGAGGACAGGCCCTGCAATCCCCCCAACGAATGTTGAAGCCAAACGCCCTTTGCACCATGTCGTCTTTGTTCCAAATAATTTATTGACGATCGCTATTCCTAGCGTGCTCCCAGATGGCAATCCCAGGAACATTATGATGAAGAATCCGTCATGCATGTTGATAATCGGAAGGACACGCCCCGGCGGATTAAGGTCTGAAAGCCAACACCACGCTATATACATCATCCAGTATACACCGAACACGCATACGCCACCACTTAAAAGTTTTAGGGAGAGATTCAGCAATTGTTTAGTTATCGCCATTTTTGTACGCCTTCCTATCGTCCAAGTTATCCTATGCGGAGATGTCGGTTGG